>NZ_JXSP01000080.1:0-33294 GCF_000946635.1 Micrococcus sp. MS-ASIII-49 | reverse complement strand
GATTGTCAGACATGCCCTAGGGTCAGGTCATGGGCGCATGGGGCAGAAACGTCTTCCAGAACGACACCGCGCTGGACATCGTGGACGAGGTCCTCGACGGCACCTTCGACCTCGACGAGTTCCGCAAGAACTTCCGTCGCGACGAGGACGAGGGCCACCTGACCGCGAGCCAGGGCGCCGCACTCCTCACCCTCGGGGCGCTCGTGCGGATCGCCCGGAACGAGGACCACGCGGACCTCGAGGCCCTGCTCGAGCACGCGGAGACGGACGAGGTGGACCTCACCGCCTTCATCGACCAGTTCTCGGACGAGGACGTCGAGACCCTGCGCGAGCTGATCGGCGTGGTCATCCGCGAGCCCTCCTGCTCCGAGCTCTACCAGCTCTGGGAGGAGTCCGGGGAGCTCGAGCAGTGGCTCGAGTACTCCCGCGAATGCCTGCCCTGACCGGCCGGCCGGGCCGGGGTGGACCCGGCCCGCGCTCGGCCCCGCCCCGGCTCAGCGCGCGTAGCGGGTGAGCCGCAGCGAGTTCAGCACCACGAGCACGCTCGAGGCCGCCATCGCGCCGCCGGCGATCATCGGGTTGAGCAGGCCCAGGGCCGCGACCGGGATGCCGAGCACGTTGTAGAGGAACGCCCAGAACAGGTTCATCCGGATGATCCCCAGGGTGCGGCGGCTCAGGTCGAGCGCCTGGACCACCTGGTGCAGGTCGTCGCCCATCACGGTGATCTGCGCGGCCTCGCGGGCCACGTCCGTCCCCGAGCCCATGGCGATGCCCATGTCCGCCGCGGCGAGCGCCGGGGCGTCGTTGACGCCGTCGCCCACCATGGCCACCACGGCGCCCTCGGACTGCAGGCGCGTCACCACGTCCACCTTGTCCTCGGGGCGCACGCCGGCCACCACGTCCTCGGCCGGGATCCCGACGGCCTCCGCCACCTGGGCGGCGACGGCGGCGTTGTCGCCGGTCACCAGCAGCGGGCGCAGGCCCATCTGCCGCAGGCGGGCGATCGCGTCGGCGGAGGTGTCCTTCACGGTGTCCCGGACGGACAGGACGCCCGCCACGCGGCCGCCGACCGCGACCCACACGGCCGTGGCGCCGGCCTGCTCCGCGGCCTCGAACGCGGCCCGGTGCTCGGCGGGGATGCCGCCGTCGAGGGCGGTCTCGAGGACGGAGCCGCGGCCGACGGCCACGCGGACCGGATCCGGGCCGGCGGCGCCGTGCGCGCCGGAGCCGGGTGCGCCGTCGTCGTGGGGGAGGGCGACCAGCCCGGACACGCCGCCGCCGGCCGTGGAGGCGAAGTCCGCCACGCCGGGCACGGTCAGGCCACGCTCCTCGGCGCCGGCCACGATCGCGCGGGCGATCGGGTGCTCGGACCCGCGCTCGACGGCGGCCGCCAGGGTCAGCAGGACGTCGGCGGCCTGGTCCGGCGCCGTTTCGTCAACGAAAGCGCTCCGGGAGGCGCCCGTTTCGGCCACGAAAGCGGGGTCGAGGACGAGCACGTCCGCCAGCGCCATGCGGCCCTCGGTCACGGTGCCGGTCTTGTCCAGCACGATCGTGTCCACGGTGCGCGAGTCCTCGAGCACCTCGGGGCCGCGGATGAGGATGCCCAGCTGCGCGGCGCGGCCGGTGCCGGCCAGCAGGCCGACCGGGGTCGCCAGGCCGAGGGCGCACGGGCACGCGATCACGAGCACGGCCACGCCGGCGCGCAGCGCGGACGGCAGGTCGCCGGTCACGATCATCCACACCGCGAAGGTCAGCACGGCGATCCCGAGCACGATCGGCACGAACACGGCGGAGATGCGGTCGGCCAACCGGGCCACGCGCGCCTTGCCGGTCTGCGCCTCGGAGACGAGCCGCCCCATCTGGGCGAGCGTCGTGTCCGAGCCGACCCGCGTCGCGCGGGCCACGAGCCGGCCCGAGGTGTTCAGGGTGGCGCCGGTGAGGGCGTCCCCGGGGCCGACCTCCACGGGCACGGACTCGCCGGTGAGCAGGGAAGCGTCCACGGCCGAGGTGCCCTCGAGCACCTCGGCGTCCGTGGGCACCTTCTCGCCGGGGCGGATCAGCACGACGTCGCCCGGCGCGAGGGACTCGGCGGGCACCGTGCGCTCGTCGTGGGTCTCGGGGTCGTAGAGGGTGGCCTGGGCCGCGCCCAGGTCCAGGAGGGCCCGCAGCGCGGCGCCGGCCTCCCGCTTGGCGCGGGCCTCGAGCCAGCGGCCCAGCAGCAGGAACGTGGTGATGACCGCGGCCGTCTCGAAGTACAGGCTGTGGTGGGCCATCTCCGCCATGGTCCCGCCCACGTGGGCGGTCATGTCCGGCGCCAGGATCAGCTCCACGGCCGAGAAGGAGAAGGAGACGAGCACGCCCAGGGACACGAGGGTGTCCATCGTGGACGAGCCGTGCCGGGCCGCGCGGAACGCCGCCGAGTGGAACGGCCACGCCGCCCACAGCGCCACGGGCGCCGCCAGGGCGAACGCGACCCAGCCCCAGTGCGGGAACTGCAGCGCCGGGACCATGGAGATCAGCACGAGCGGCACCGTCAGCACCGCCGCGCCGATCAGGCGCGGTGTGAGCACGTCCTCACTCGGACCGTGGGCCATGTGGTCGTGGTGGTCCACGCCGTCATGGTCCGCGGCATGCTCCTCGCCGTGCTCCTCGCCGTGCTCGGAGGTGTGCGCGTGCCCGGCGTGTCCGGCGTGTCCGGCCGGCGGGGCGGGACGGCGCACGGTGGCGCCGTACCCGGCCTTCTCGACGGCGGCCACGAGCTCCTCGTCCGACACGCCGGCGGGCGCGGTGACGGTCGCCTGTTCGAGCGGCAGGTTCACGGACGCCGTGACGCCCTCGAGCTTGCCCAGCTTGCGCTCGACGCGGCCCACGCACGAGGCGCAGGTCATGCCGGTGACGTCCAGGTCGACGCGGCGGGTGGTCTCGGACTGCGGGCCGGCCGGGGTGGAGGAGGCGGGGTGGGTCATGGGGTCAGGCCTCCACCAGCGTGTAGCCGGCCTCCTCGACGGCGGCGCGCGCGGCGGCGGGGTCGAGGGGGCCCTCGGAGGTGACGGTGGCGGTGGACACGCCCCCGGCGTTCAGGTCCACGTCCACGGCGGAGACGCCGGCGATCTCGCCGAGCTCCTCCCGGACGGAGGCGGCGCAGTGGCCGCAGGTCATGCCGGTGATCTTCAGGTCGGTGGTGGTCATCTCGTGCTCCTCGTGCGGTGGTGGGTGGGCGACGGCGCCGGTCAGCGCAGCAGGCGGCCGAGGGCGGCCGTCGCCTCGGCGACCTTCTCGTCGATGAGCTCGGTGCGGCCTTCCGCCTCGGCCTGCACCGCGGCCTCCGCCACGCAGTGACGCAGGTGCTCCGAGGTGAGATTCAGGCTGAGGGACTGCAGCGCCTTCGTGACGGCGGCGACCTGCGTGAGGACGTCGATGCAGTACACGTCCTCGTCCACCATGCGGTGGAGGCCGCGCACCTGCCCCTCGATGCGGCGCAGTCGCGCCAGGTGCTTCGCCTTGTCCCGGTGGACCTCGTGCGGGGGCCGGTGGCCGTCGCAGGCATCCGCCGCGGCGGACGGAAGGGGCGAGGCGGCGGCGGGCGCCGTCGTCGTGCTGTCCGTGCTCATACCCCCGTTCTATACCCCAGGGGGGTATGGGTCAAGGGGTCGGCCGACGCGGGTGCCCTCCTCCGGCAGCGGGGTGGCGGCTTCGCCCAGATCGGCGATCAGGCCGCGGACCTCCAGGTCCAGGGCGTCGCGCACGCCGCGCACCTGCTCGAGGCTCATGCCGCGGATCGACGGCACGGACCACTTCTGCACCTGCGCGCCCTCGGGGATCTCGAACGGATCCGCGCCGTCGAAGAGCACCACGATCTCGGCGGCCCGGAGCACGTCCGGGTCCAGGCCCTTGGTGTACGTGTGGTGCAGCGGGATGCCGATCTCGTTCATCGCCTCGAACGCGGTGGAGATGACCTCGCCGGCGGGCTCCGTGCCGGCCGAGCGGGCCCTGACCTCGCCGTGGGTGCGGTTCTCGAGCAGGGCCGCGGCCATCTGCGAGCGGCCGGCGTTGCCGTGGCAGACGAACAGCACACGCGGGTGGCGGGACTCGATGCTGCCCTGGTTGATCGCCCTGGCGCGCAGGCGCGAGGCGGCATGCTGCACCGAGATGGTCGGCAGCATCTCCGGGTGGCGGCTCGTCTCGGCGAGCTCGGCGTAGGAGTCGAACAGGAGCTGACGCACCGTCGCCTCGTCGGCCACGCCGGGGAAGCGCGCCATCAGCGGCCCGACCTCGCGCTCGAGCACGTGCGCGGCCATCCCGTGCGGCACGGGGTCCACCGCGGCGGGGATGTCCGGCGCGGCCGTCGTGTCCAGCGGCATGTCGTCCACCGCCGGTGCGTGATCGGCGTGGGGGTCCGGGGGGATGGGGGCCATGATGCGAGTCCTCCGGGGAAGGCGGTCGGTTGAACGCGAGGTGAACGGGTGCCCCCACCCTGCGACGTCGGGTGTGCCGGCGCAAGCCTTGACGGGATCCCTCCGCGCCCGACGACGCCGCTCGCCGCCGTCGGGGCGGTGGCCGAGGCCCGGGCCCGGAGCGGGGGTCCGCCGAGGTGGGAGAGAATGGGGCCATGTCTGTCCGCTCCCTGCTCCCGGACCTCGGCACCTCCGCGACCGGGACCCCCGAGGCCGCCGTCCCCCCGTTCGCTCGGGCGGTGCTGTGGGCGCACGGGGACGACGCGTGGCGGGGCGAGGGCGGCTGGACCGTGCTCCTGGACGGCCCCGACCGGCTCCGCCGACTCTCCGCGCTGTGGCAGGCCGCCGTCGCCGGGCGACCGGACCCGACGGCCCCGCTGCGGGGCTGGATCTCCTCGACCTTCGCCGACGACTCGCCTGAGCCCGCGGTCCTGCGCATCCCCGCGGATCTGCGCCGCGCCACGCCGTCCGGCGTGCGGGACGTGGCCCAGCACGTGGACGCGGACGCGCTCGCAGCCGCCGTCGCCGCGGACCGCGGAGCCCGGCTGCTGGCCGACGGTGCGGTGCCCCTGCCCGCCGGCGTCGCCGACCGTGCCTGGGACGACGCCGGCTACGCGGCCGGGGTGCGCGAGCTGCTGACGCGGATGGCCGACTCGGGCGGGGAGCTGGCGAAGGTCGTGATCAGCCGCACGATGACCGTCCCCGCGGACGACGCCGACCTGTGGCGGGCGATCGGGGAGCTGCGCCGCGAGTACCCGCAGACCTGGGTGTTCGCCGTCGGCGGGCTGCTGGGCGCCACGCCCGAGGTCCTTGCCACGCGGCACGCGGGGCTCGTGGGCTCGCGGGTGCTGGCGGGGTCCATGCCGCGCGGCGTGGACGCGGAGGAGGACGCCGCGCTGCGGGAGCGTCTGGCCTCTGATCCGCGGCTGGCGGAGGAGCATCGCTGGGCCGCGCGGTCGGTGCTGGACGCGCTGGCGCCCGTCGTCGACCTCGCCGACGACGACCCCGCGCCCACCGTCCTGACCCTGCCGAACGTGCACCACCTGGCCACGTCCGTGCGCGGCCGGCTGCGGGATGGGCGGGGGACCGTGCTGGACGTGGTGGCCGCGCTGCATCCGACGGCGGCCGTCGGCGGGACCCCCACGCCGGACGCGGTGCGGGTGATCGCGGAGGTCGAGCCCGTGGACCGCGGCCGCTACGCCGGGCCGGTCGGGTGGCTGGATCAGGACGGCGACGGCGAGATCGCCCTGGCACTGCGCTGCGGCCAGCAGGTGCCCGGCGGGGTGCGGCTGCAGGCCGGGGGCGGGATGGTCCCGGGAGCGGTGCCCGAGGAGGAGGTCACGGAGATCCGGGCCAAGTTCCTGCCGATGCGCCGAGCGCTGGGCGTCGCCGCGGACTGAGGCCTCCCGTGCCGTGCCCCCCCCGTTCGCGTCACCCACGCTTTCGTGTAGGAAACGGCGGCGTGTCGCGGTGCTTTCGTGTGAGAAACGGCGCCGCACCTCGGAGTCGCGTGGGCGGCGGGGGAACGGCGCCCCGGAGCGTTCACACCGTTTCTCGAACGAAAGCGTCCTGGGGCCCGCCGTTTCCCGAACGAAAGCGTCCGGGGAGGCGAGAAGACCCGCCGGCCACGGCCCCTCGCGGGGCGGGCCGACGGGTCGTCGCGTCGGTATGGGGGATCAGGCGGCGACGGCCATGGCCTCGTGGGCCGGCGTCGCGGCCTGGAGGCGGCGGGTGGCCTCGCGCTCGGCGAGGGCCGGCAGGAAGGTGGTGATGCGGGCGCCGCGCTTGAGGTCGGCGACGACCTCGCGGACGACCGAGCGGACGGTCTCGGCGGTGACGGTGCCCTCGAAGCGGCGGAGGAGGGTCTCCTCGACGCGCTGGAGCACGTGGCGTTGCATGAGGGGGCTCGGGGCGGTGGGCAGGTGGTGGCTGGTCGTGTTGATGCTCACGGTGAGCACCTCCTTTGGTTGCCGGACCACGAGTCCGGCGGATCGTCGCGGCGGGGCCGCGGGTGATGAGTTCGGTGGAGTCCCGACCTCGCGTTCCGTAAACGCTAGGTGAACTGCTTGTGAACAAGTTTACAGATTTCCTCCCGGAGTGCAACTCCGTGTTCACCAACGTGACCTGTGACACCCTGTCGCGCATGCCTGCATGGCGCGAAATCAGCGCAATCATGCGGTTCTCGGATCGAGGTGCCACGAGCGGCAGGCGAACAGCAAGATGAACAGAAGGTGAACGGCACCGTTCATCTCGGCCCCCTGCCCCTCCGCCCGGCCCGGTGCGAGGCTGGGACCATGCGCCCCGACTGCCACTCCGCCCCGACCTCCGCGGCCGCCCTCGCCCGCGAGGCCGTGATCCTCGCCGGTGCCGGTGCGGCGATCCTGCTCCAGGTGGCGCACCGGCCGGTGGGGGCCGGCGTCGCCGTCCACTCCCGGTTCACCGAGGACCCGATGCGCCGGCTCCGCCACACGCTCGCCTACATCTACGCGGTCACCCTCCCCGAGGCCGCGCCGTTGCGCGACGCGGTCGTCGACCGGGTGCGGGCGGCGCACCGCCCGGTCCGCGGGCTCGACGCCGGAGGCCACCCCTACGACGCCGCCGACCCGGACGCCCAGCTCTGGGTGGCCGCCACCCTCTATGCGATGGGGGAGCAGGTGCGCCGCCGGATGTGGGGCGCCCTCGACGCCGAGGACGCCGACCGCCTCTACCGCGGGTACGCCCCGCTCGCCACGAGCCTCGAGGTCCCCGCCTCCGCCTGGCCGGTCGACCGCGCGGCGTTTGCGGACTACTGGGACGACCGGGTGGCCCGGCTCGAGGTCACGGACGACGCGCGGCGGGTCGCCGCCGACCTGTTCTCCGGCCAGGGCGTCCCCGCGCCGCTGCGGGCGGCTATGCCCCTGGCCCGGTTCGTCACCGCCGGTCTCCTCCCAGGCCGCGTGCGCGCCGGCCTCGGCTGGTCCTGGACTGGGCGGGACTCCGTCCGGGAGGCACGCCTCTGGGGGCTGGCGCGCACCCTGTACCGGCCGCTGCCGGCGACGGTGCGCGGCGTCGTCGTCCGCTGGGTCCTGCGGGGGCTGCCCCGGACGCGAAAGCCGCGCGGCGCCGTCGACGTGGAGGCGACCCGCCGCGAAGTCCGCCCCGTCTGGGAGAATGGTGCCGATGTCTGACTACCAGCCCCGCCGCCCCGGATCGAAGCCCACCCCGAACCGCCAGAGGGACCGCGCCGGCAAGCCGGCCCTCGGCCGCCCCGAGCGCGGCCTGATCGACGAGTCCGAGGCGCGCCAGCTCGCCGAGGACCGAGAGCGCATGCGCCGCGCCGGCGTCGGCCACCAGCTCTCCGCGCCCAAGCGCCGCGAGGCCGCCACCGCCGAGCGCCCCCAGGTGATGCCGAAGACCGAGGGCTGGACCCAGCCGATGGGCCCGGACGGCCGACCGCAGCTGCAGTTCAAGCAGCCGCGCGTCTCCCAGCCGCCCACCCACCTGGCCGACCTCACGCTGAAGGAACGGCAGGAGAAGGCCAAGGAGATCGGGCTGCCGGCGTTCCGCGCCAAGCAGCTCTCGGTGCACTACTTCGAGCACTACACCACCGATCCGGAGCAGATGACGGACCTGCCCAAGGACAAGCGGGAGGCGATCGCGGAGGCGTTCTTCCCGCCGCTGCTCACCGAGGTCCGGCGCATGGAGACCGACCGCGGGGACACCGTCAAGTTCCTGTGGCGGCTGTTCGACGGCGCTCTCGTGGAGTCCGTGCTGATGCGGTATCCCGGCCGCGTGACGCTGTGCGTGTCCAGCCAGGCCGGCTGCGGGATGAACTGCCCGTTCTGCGCCACGGGCCAGGCCGGGCTGACCCGCAACATGTCCACGGCGGAGATCGTGGAGCAGATCGTGCTGGCCAACCAGGTGATCGCCCAGGGCGGACTGGGCGGCAAGCGCAAGGATGGCGGGCACGACGCCGACCGCGTCACCAACGTCGTGTTCATGGGCATGGGTGAGCCCCTGGCCAACTACAAGCGCGTGATGGCCGCCGTGCACCGCATGGTGGACCCCTCGCCTGAGGGCCTGGGCATGTCCGCGCGGAACATCACGCTGTCCACCGTCGGCCTGGTGCCGGCCATCCGGAAGCTGGCCGAGGAGGGCGTGCCGCTGACGTTCGCGCTGTCCCTGCACGCGCCGGACGACGAGCTGCGCGACGAGCTGATCCCCGTGAACTCACGCTGGAAGGCGGACGAGGCGATCGACGCCGCGTACGACTACTTCGTGGCCACCGGGCGCAGGGTGTCCATCGAGTACGCGCTCATCAAGGACATGAATGACCACGCGTGGCGCGCCGACCTGCTGGCCAAGAAGCTCAACGCCCGGGGCAAGGGCTGGGTGCACGTGAACCCGATCCCGCTGAACCCGACGCCGGGCTCCATCTGGACCGCCTCGGAGAAGGACGTGACGCGCGAGTTCGTGGACCGGCTCAACGCCGCCGGCATCCCCACCACCCTGCGCGACACCCGCGGCAAGGAGATCGACGGCGCGTGCGGCCAGCTGGCGGCCGAGGACGTCGACTGACCTGCCGAGGCCCCGCGCGCGGCGCCCACCGGCCCGTCCTCGGGCAAGCCGCGGGGCCGGCGTCGGGGAGCGCCGTCAGAAGCGGACGGTCTCGCTGTCGCCCGGCTCGGCGGTCCCGCCGGTGACCTTGGCCTTGACCAGCTCGACGGCGGTGGCCACCGCGCCCGGGGACTCCCAGAACTGGGCGGTCTGCACGTCCACGCGCACGAGCACGATCTGCGGATCCTCGGGGCTCGAGCCCTCACCGAAGAAGGCCTCGGTGGCCGGGTTCCAGAACTCCTTCTTGCGCGCGTCGTCGCGGACGAGCTGACCGTGGCCCGCGAGGGAGGCCCAGAAGTCCTTGTCCTGCACGGCGACGTTGACCGGGCGCTGCGGAGCGTCCGCGGCGACGTCGGAGGTGGCGCGCGTGAGGAACCAGAGCGTGCCGCCGTCCTCGGCCTGTTGCAGGCCCATCGGGCGGGTGACGAGCGTGCCGTCCCGCTCAGCGGTGGTCAGCATGCAGACGTTCACCTTCGCGAGCTTCTCGAGCAGACGGGCGCGGGGATCCTGGGTGCCCATGGCGTGACTCCTTCGTCGTCGGGTGCCGGCGCCCTGATGTGGCCACCGGCTCGTACCACCGACCCTAGGCACGGCCAGGCGGGTCCTGACCAGCGCTCAGCGGCGCACAGCCGCGGCGAGCCAGTCGACGGCGAGGGCGTAGCCCTGGACGCCCGCCCCGGCGATCACGACGTCGGCGACGGCGGAGACGTGCGAGTGGTGCCGGAACGCCTCGCGCCGGTGGACGTTGGAGATGTGCACCTCGGCGATCGGCCGGTCGACGGCGGCGAGGGCGTCGCGGATCGCGATGGAGGTGTGCGAGTACGCGGCGGGGTTGATGAGGACGCCAGCGTGGGAGGTGCGGGCCTCCTGGATCCAGTCGATGAGCTCGCCCTCGTGGTTGGACTGTCGGAAGTCCACGGTCAGCCCGTGCTCGGCCGCGCGGGCCTCGGTGAGCGCACGGACGTCGTCGAGGGTGGCCGTGCCGTAGACCTCGGGCTCGCGGGTGCCGAGCAGGTTCAGGTTGGGGCCGTTGAGCACGAGCAGGGGCAGGGCGGTAGTGGCGGTCATGCGGTCAGTCTAGGAAGCGACGACGACGGCTCCCGTCTCGGCCACGACAGTGCGTGGAAGGCGCCCGTTTCCCGAACGAAAGTGCCGGGACACGCCGCCGTTTCCCGAACGAAAGTGGGGTGGGGCGGAATAGGTGCGGCGGGGTGTCCGTTGTGGTCGGCAGGACGATCGCCGGCGTGAGCGCGTCGGCCCCGCTGACGAAAGGACCCACCGTGGCCACCAAGGACCTGACCCTCGAGGAGTTCGGCTCCACCGTCGCCGAGAACGACACCGTGCTCGTGGACTTCTGGGCCGGCTGGTGCGGCCCGTGCCGCCAGTTCGCCCCCGTGTTCGAGGCCGCCTCGGAGAAGCACGACGACGTCGTGTTCGCCAAGGTCGACACGGAGGACCAGCAGCAGCTGGCGGCGATGGCCGGCATCACCTCCATCCCCACGCTCATGGCCTTCCGCGGCGGCGTGCTCGTGTTCTCCCAGGCCGGCGCCCTGCCGGGCACCGCGCTCGAGCAGCTGCTCGACCAGGTCAAGGGCCTCGACGTCGCGGAGGTCCGCCGCATGGCCGAGGAGCAGCAGGGCCAGCAGGGCGACGCCGAGCCGGCGCAGGACGAGGCCGTGCAGTCCACCGCCGCCCACCTCGACGACGTCAACGGCCGCTGACGGCCCGCGCGGCGTCGCCGCGCCGGCCGCTCACCGCGGGTCGAACGCCCCCTGCTGCCACTGCTCCACGAGCCACGGGCTGAACGCCCGGGGGACGGCGGCCAGGGCGGCGGCCAGATCGGCCGGCTCCACCCAGCACCACTCCGCGACCTCGTCCCGCTCCGGGGCGGGGTCGCCGTGCATCCGGGCCCGGAACACCGGGCAGATCTCGTGCTCCTCCATGCCGGAGGCGTCCGCGGCCCGGTAGCGGAAGTCGGGGAGCACCTCGACGACGTCGGACACCTCCACGCCCAGCTCCTGCGGGGCGCGGCGCAGCACGGCCTCCGCGGGGGACTCGCCGGGGCCGGGGTGCCCGCAGAACCCGTTGGTCCACACCCCGGGGAACGCCGCCTTGCCCAGCGCCCGGCGGGTGAGCAGGAACCGGTCGGCCTCGTCGTACACGTGACAGGAGAAGGCCAGGTGCAGGGGCGTGCCGCCGTCCTCGGTGCGGCGGTGGACCGTGGCCTTGGCCTCCGTGCCTACGGCCTCGCCCTCCGGGGACAGCAGGACCACGCGCTCGACGTCGTCGGGGCCTGCGACCGGGACGTCCGAGGCCGCCATCCACGGTCGGGCGACGGGGGAGGGGCGGTCGGGCGGGGAGGGCGTGGCCGGGGTCTGCATGCCTCTCAGTGTGGCAGGCGAGCCGGGCCACCCATCAGATGTGGGCCACGTCACCTCAGTCCGATCCCGACGGCCGGGCGTGGCTAGAGTGCTGAGGTCGGCGCCACACCCCGGCGCGTCCCACGTCACTCGAGGAGAGCACCCCCATGGCCTTCGCCGCCCTGTCCCGTTCCGCCCGTCTTGCCGGCCTGTCCGCTGCCGCGCTGCTGGCCCTCACCGCGTGCGGCGGTCAGGACTCGTCCGACGCCGACGCGTCCGCCTCGACGACGGCGCCCGCCTCCGCGTCCGCGCAGGGTGCGGAGTCGTCGTCCGCCTCGGCGTCGTCGCTGTCCGCGGCCCCGGCCGACTACGAGGCCGGCACGTGCTTCACCGCCCCGCTCGGCGCCCGTGACCTGTCCTCCTTCGAGACCACCGACTGCAAGGGCGCCCACACCGCGGAGTACCTCTGGGCCGTGCCGGCCGTGGCCGAGGGTGAGGAGGCCGACCCGGCCGCCGCCCAGACCTGCACCGCCCAGGCCCAGCGCCTGAGCGAGGAGAAGGAGGACCAGCTGAACGGGGCCGTCCTGACCTCCTCCGAGCTGGGCAACTACGGCACCGACGAGAAGCACTGCGTCGTGTACGGGGTCTCCGGTGAGTGGGAGGGTCAGATCGTGGACCCGGAGATCACCCTGGAGACGGCGTCCGCCGACGCCTGATCCCGCCGGCGGCCCCGTGCGTCGTGAGATCGCGCCGCCCGGGACCGCCGCGGATGGACGCGGGACCGGCGCGGCCCGTAGTGTCTTCTGCGTCCAGAAGTTAGACGGTCGAACAGATGCGGCGGTCGGTGCCGCGTCGTGTCCGCCACCGAGGAGGCGCCATGGGTGAAGTGAGGACGGGCGGCGAGGCCGCGCTCTCCGGGGTGACCGCCGAGCTGGACGCCGCGCTCCGACATGCCGCGGCCCAGGCGCCCGGATCCGCCGCCTTCGCCGAGCTGCTCGACTCGCTCCACGTCCATGTGGGCGCCGGCAAGCTCATCCGCCCCCGTCTCGTCGAGCTCGGCTGGCGCCTGGCGACCGCCGACCCGGTCCCTCCGTCCGGCCGCGCTGCCGTCGACCGACTCGGGGCCGCCTTCGAACTGCTGCACACCGCGCTGCTCGTCCACGACGACGTCATCGATCGGGACGTGCTGCGGCGCGGCCAGCCCGCCGTGCACGCCTCCGCCCGGCACCGCCTCGAGGCCCGCGGGGTGCCCGCCGCGGACGCCGCCCACGCCGGGGTCGCCGTCGCCCTCATCGCGGGGGACGTCCTGCTCACCCAGGCGTTCCGGCTCGCCGCCACCTGTGCCGCCGACACCGCCCGGGCCGCCGAGGCCGCCGCCGTCGTCTTCGACGCCGCCGCCGTGACTGCGGCCGGCGAGCTCGAGGACGTGCTCCTGGGGCTGTCCCGCCACACCGGTGAGGAGCCCGATCCCGACCGCATCCTCGCCATGCAACGGCTCAAGACGGCGCACTACACGGTCGGCGCGCCCCTGCGCGCCGGCGCCCTCCTGGCCGGGGCGGATCCCGACCTCGCCCGGGCGATGGGCGAGGCCGGCGCCGACCTCGGCGCCGCCTACCAGGTGATCGACGACGTCCTCGGCGTGTTCGGCGATCCCGGGGAGACCGGCAAGTCCGCCGACGGCGACCTGCGCGAGGGCAAGGCCACCGTGCTCACCGCCCACGGCCGCCGCATCCCCGCCGTCCGCGCCCTGCTCGACGCGGGCCCGGCCACCCCCGCGGACATCGAGGCCGCCCGCCGCGCCCTCGAGGCGGCCGGTGCCCGGGAGCACGCCCTCGACGTCGCCGCCGAGCTCACCGTCCGCGCCCGCGAGCGCATCGCGGCCCTGCCCCTGGACGAGACGGTCCGGGCGGAGTTCGCCGACGCCTGCCACGCCGTGCTGACCCGGAGGTCCTGAGATGGCCGCGCCCGCCCCGATCCCTGCCGCGCTGTACACGCGGACGGCCCACGCCGCAGCGGCCCAGGTGATCCGCCGTTACTCCACGTCCTTCTCCTGGGCCTGCCGCACCCTGCCCCGGCAGGCACGCCAGGACGTGGCGACGATCTACGCCATGGTCCGCGTCGCCGACGAGGTGGTCGACGGCGTCGCGGTGGCCGCCGGGCTCGACGAGGCCGGGGTCCGCGCCGCCCTGGACGACTACGAGCGGGCGTGTGAGGCCGCGATGGCGTCGGGCTTCGCCACCGACCCGGTCCTGCACGCCTTCGCCGACGTGGCCCGTCGCCACGGCATCACCCCGGAGCTGACCCGTCCCTTCTTCGCCTCCATGCGCGCGGACCTGGGGATCCGCGAGCACGGCGCCGAGTCCCTGGACGCCTACATCCACGGCTCGGCCGAGGTGGTGGGGCTGATGTGCCTGCAGGTCTTCCTCTCCCTCCCCGGCACGCGGGCCCGGACCCCGGGCCAGCGGCAGGAGCTGCGCGCGCAGGCCTCCCGGCTGGGGGCGGCGTTCCAGAAGGTCAACTTCCTCAGGGACCTGGCCGCGGACCACCACGAGCTGGGCCGCACCTACCTGCCCGGTGCCGCACCGGGCGTGCTCACCGAGGCCCGCAAGGCCGAGCTCGTGGCCGAGGTCCGCGCCGACCTCGACGCCGCCCTGCCCGGCATCCGTGTCCTGGACCCCGGGGCCGAGCGCGCCGTGGCCCTGGCGCACGGACTGTTCGCGGCCCTGGTGGACCGGATCGAGGCGACCCCGGCGGCCGAGCTGGCCCACCGCCGTGTCCGGGTGCCGGACCATCAGAAGGCCCGGATCGCCGCCCGCGTCCTGGCACGGGGCCGCCGGGGAGGCCGCCGATGAGCGCCCGGGACACCGCTCTCGGCCCGCGCACCGTGGTGGTGGGCGGCGGTTTCGCCGGACTGGCCACGGCGGGCCTGTTGGCCCGCGACGGGCACCGGGTGACGCTGCTGGAGCGCGGCGCCGTCCTGGGCGGCCGTGCCGGACGCTGGTCTGAGGCGGGGTTCACCTTCGACACCGGGCCCTCCTGGTACCTGATGCCCGAGGTGATCGACCGCTGGTTCCGCCTCATGGGGACCTCCGCCGCCGAACGGCTGGACCTGCGCCGTCTGGACCCCGGCTACCGGGTGTACTTCGAGGGGCACCTCCACGAGCCCCCCGTGGACGTGCGCACCGGCCACGCGGAGACGCTGTTCGAGTCCCTCGAGCCCGGCGCCGGGCGCCGGCTGCGGGCCTACCTCGACTCCGCGTCCCGGATCTACGGGCTCGCCAAGGAGCACTTCCTCTACACGGACTTCCGCCGGCCGGCCGCCCTGGCCCACCCGGACGTCCTGCGCGCCCTGCCGGCCCTCGGGCCCCAGCTGCTGGGGGGCCTGCGCTCCCACGTGGCGGCCCGCTTCCAGGATCCCCGGCTGCGCCAGATCCTGGGCTACCCGGCGGTCTTCCTCGGCACGTCCCCCGACCGTGCCCCCGCCATGTACCACCTGATGTCCCATCTGGACCTCGCCGACGGCGTGCAGTACCCCCTCGGCGGGTTCGCGGCCCTCGTGGACGCCATGGCGGAGGTCGTGCGTGAGGCCGGCGTGGAGATCCGCACCGGGGTCGAGGCGACCGCCGTGGAGGTCGTGGACCGTCCCGCCCCCGCCGGCCGCCTCGGACGCCTGGCCGCCCGCCTGCCCAGGCCGGGAGCAGCCCGCGGGGACGAGGGCCGACGTCGCCGCCCGGGCCGGGTGACCGGCGTCGCCTGGCGGTCCGACGACGGCGCCGCGGGACGCCTCGACGCCGATGTGGTGGTGGCCGCCGCGGACCTGCACCACGTGCAGACCCGTCTGCTGCCTCCCGGCCGGCGCGTCGCGGAGTCCACGTGGGACCGGCGCGACCCCGGCCCCTCCGGCGTGCTCGTGTGCGTGGGGGTGCGCGGATCCCTGCCCCAGCTGGCCCATCACACCCTGCTGTTCACGGCGGACTGGGAGGACAACTTCGGGCGCATCGAGCGGGGAGAGGACCTCGCCGCGGACACGTCGATCTACGTCTCGCGCACCTCCGCCACGGACCCGGGGGTGGCCCCGGAGGGCGACGAGAACCTGTTCATCCTCGTCCCGGCCCCCGCCGAGCCGGGGTGGGGGCGTGGCGGCATCCGGGTCCGTGACGGCGAGGGCTGGCGGGTGGACCGCGCCGGGGACGCCCAGGTGGAGGCCGTGGCGGACCGGGCCCTCGACCAGCTGGCCCGCTGGGCCGGGATCCCCGACCTGGCCGAGCGCATCGTGGTGCGGCGCACCTACGGGCCCGGTGACTTCGCCGCGGACGTGCACGCCTGGCGGGGTTCGCTGCTGGGCCCCGGGCACACGCTGACGCAGTCGGCCATGTTCCGCCCCTCGGTGCGGGACGCGGACGTGGCCGGCCTGATGTACGCGGGCTCCTCGGTGCGCCCGGGCATCGGGGTGCCCATGTGCCTGATCTCCGCCGAAGTGGTCCGGGACGAACTGCGCCACGACGCGCGCAGGGCCCGGTCCGCGGGCCCCGGGGGGAGCGGCACATGATCCGCACCCTCTTCTGGGCGTCCCGGCCGGTCAGCTGGGTGAACACGGCGTACCCGTTCGCCGCCGCCGCGATCCTGACCGGGGGGCTGCCCGCGTGGCTGGTGGTCCTGGGCGTCGTGTTCTTCCTGGTGCCCTACAACCTGGCCATGTACGGCATCAATGACGTGTTCGACTTCGCCTCGGACCTGCGCAACCCCCGCAAGGGGGGTGTGGAGGGCTCCGTGCTGGGCGACCCTGCGGTGCGCCGCCGGGTGCTGGCGTGGTCGGTGCTGCTGCCCGTGCCGTTCGTGGCCGTGCTCGCGGGCTGGTCCGCCGTGCGGGGCGAGTGGGCCGCCATGCTGGTGCTGGCGGTGAGCCTGTTCGCGGTGGTGGCGTACTCCTGGGCGGGGCTGCGGTTCAAGGAGCGGCCCTTCCTGGACGCGGCGACCTCCGCCACCCACTTCGTCTCCCCCGCGGTCTACGGCCTCGTGCTCGCCGGGGCGACCCCCACGCCCGCCTTGGCGGCGCTGCTGGGGGCGTTCTTCCTGTGGGGCATGGCCTCGCAGATGTTCGGGGCCGTGCAGGACGTGGTGCCGGACCGGGAGGGGGGCCTGGCCTCGGTGGCCACCGTGCTGGGCGCCCGGCGCACCGTCCTGCTCGCCGCCGGCCTGTACACGGCGGCGGGCCTGCTGCTGCTGGCCACCGACCCGCCGGGCCCGCTCGCGGCGCTGCTGGCCGTGCCCTACGTGGTGAACACCCTGCGCTTCCGCCGCATCACGGACGCCACCTCGGGCGCGGCCCACCGCGGCTGGCAGCTGTTCCTCCCCCTGAACTACGTGACCGGCTTCCTCGTGACCCTGCTGCTGATCGGGTGGGCGCTGAGCCGGGGGGCCGCGGCATGATCTACCTGCTGGCCCTGCTGGGTGTCATCGGCTGCATGCTGCTGGTGGACCGGCGCTTCGAGCTGTTCCTGTGGCATCGCCCGCTCCCGGCGCTGCTGGTGCTGGCCGCCGGGGTGGCCTACTTCTTCGCCTGGGACCTGTGGGGGATCGCCGAAGGCGTGTTCCTGCACCGGCAGTCGCCCTACATGACCGGGGTGATGCTCGCCCCCCAGCTGCCCCTGGAGGAGGGGTTCTTCCTGCTCTTCCTCAGCCAGATCACGATGGTGCTGTTCACCGGGGCGCTGCGCCTGCTGCGCGGCCGGCGAGGTGACGCCCGTGCCGCGACGGCGGCCGATCCGACCGACCGGGGGAGCCGGTGACCTTCCTCGACCTCGTCCTCGTCTTCGTGGGCTTCGCCCTGGCCGTGCTCGTGGGCGCCGCCCTCGTCGGCCGCGTGCGGGGCGGGCACCTGCGGGCCGTGGCGGCCACCCTGGTGGCCCTGTGGGCCCTCACGGCGGTCTTCGACAACGTGATGATCGCCGCGGGGCTCTTCGACTACGGCCATGAGCTGCTGGTGGGTGCCTACGTGGGCCAGGCGCCCGTCGAGGACTTCGCCTACCCGCTCGGCTCCGCCCTGCTGCTGCCGGCGCTCTGGCTGCTGCTGACGAGCCGTGGTCGTGCCGGTCGGCGCGGCCGGCGGCCGGGACGCCGCCCCCACCCGGGCGATCGCTGACATGCTGCCGCTGATCCCCGCAGACCTGTTGCGCGCGCTCGGCCTGATCCTCGTCCCGGTCGCGGCGGTGCACGCCGGATGGCCGTCCGCGGCGGCGATGCTGCTCGTGTTCGGCTCCCAGTGGCTCACCCGCTGGCTCGCCCCGGGCGGAGTCCTGGACTGGGCCGCGCAGGCGGTCCTGCTGCTGGCCGGGTGGCTGAGCGTCATCGGCCTCTACCCGCGGGTGCCGTCGCTGGACCTGCTCGTGCACGCCGCCGCCTCCGCCGTGGTCGCCTGTCTGACGGCACTGGTGGTGGGGGCATGGCTCCGGCGTCGGGGGACCGAGGCCGGGCAGGCCGTGGCGCTGCTCGGCCCGGGCCTGGCCGGGCTGGGGATCGCGGCCGCCGCCGTGGCCCTGGGCGTGGTGTGGGAGCTGGCCGAATGGTGGGGGCACACGGCGGTGACCCCCGAGATCGGTGTGGGCTACACGGACACCATCGGCGACCTCGCCGCCGATCTCGTCGGCGCCGGGATCGGCGCCGCCCTCGCCGTGCGCCGGGAGCGCATCCGGTGACCCCGGCCCGCCCCACGGTCTCCGTGGTCGTCCCGGTGCTCGACGACGCCGAGCACCTGCGCGTGTGTCTCGCCCTGCTGGCCGCCCAGAGCCGGCCGGCGCTGGAGGTGGTGGTGGTGGACAACGGCTGCGTGGACGACTCGGCGGTGCTCGCCCGCGCCGCCGGCGCGCGGGTGGTGCACGAGCCGCGCCGCGGGGTCCCGGCCGCGGCGGCCGCCGGCCTGGACGCCGCGGTCGGGGAACTGCTGGTGCGCTGCGACGCCGACACGCGGATGCCCGCGGACTGGCTCGAACGGATCGTGGCTCGGTTCGACGCCGACCCCGGGCTCGACGCCCTCACCGGGCCGGGGACCTTCCACGACCAGCCCGGCCTCCGGGGACGGGTGCGGGCGGCGCTCTACACCGGCGCGTACCGCTGGGGGGCGGGCGCCGCGGTGGCGGCCACCCCCGTCTGGGGCTCCAACTGCGCCCTGCGCGCCGAGGCGTGGCAGGCTGTGCGGACCCGCGTCCACCGCGAACGCGGGGACGTGCACGATGACCTGGACCTGTCCTTCCAGCTGGCCCTGGCCGGCCGCCGGATCCGGTTCGATCCGGACCTGCGGGTGGAGGTCGCCGGGCGCATCTTCCACTCCCTGCGCCAGCGGGTGCGGCAGGGCCGGATGGCGGTCACCACCCTGCAGGTCAACTGGGCCCGGCTGTCCCCCGGGCGGCGGTGGCTGCGCCGGGCGGCCCGGTCACGCCCCCGGCCCCACTGGGGGCGTGGCCCCGACGGTCAGTCCCGCGACTGAGCGCCGCCGGCGCCGCGGGCTCGCCTGTCCAACGGGTTGCGACGCAGGGGCAGCCGGTCCACCAGCGGCCGCAGCAGGCCGCGGGTGCGGGGACGCTCGCCGCCGTCGTGCCGGCGCCTGGCCTCGGCCAGGATGTTCGCGGCCATCTCCGGGAACACCACGGCGTGGAAGGGCAGGATGGCGGTCCAGTAGGCGCGTCCGAGCAGGCCGTCCGGCATGAAGACCGCCCGCTGGCGGTAGACGGAGCCTCCGCCCTCCCGCGGCTCGGTGCTCAGCTGCAGCCAGGCCCGCCCGCCGGCCTTCATCTCCGCCCGCAGGGTCAGCCGCCGCCCCGGCTCCACGTCCTCCACCCGCCACCAGTCCACGGCGTCGCCGCGTCGCAGGTGGTTCGGGTCCCGCCGGCCGCGGGTCAGGCCGGGCCCGCCGGCCAACTTGTCCATCAACCCGCGGATCTTCCACAGCAGCGGGGTCGAATACCAACCGTTGGCGCCGCCCACCGACTCGATCACCGGCCACACCTCCTGCGCGGGCAGGTCGGACTCGCGCTCGCGCTCGTCCGTGTAGACCGTGGTGCCGGCCCACTCGGGATCCGAGGGCAGGGGGGCGGCCGGGTCCGCGGAGCTCTGGAGGTCCGCGTCGAAGGTGACGTCCAGGGGGCCCTCCTTCTCCCGCTTCAGCGCCAGCCGCACGGCGTCCATGTAGGAGGTCAGCCCGCCCGGCGGGTCCGGGATGAGGTCGCGGACCGAGCGGTCCTCCACGACCGCCTCCTCGGCGAGGGATGCGGCCAGGGGCAGGGCCACCGCGACCGGGATGGGGGTCACCATGCCGATCCAGAAGCCCGCCAGGGTCTTCAAGGGCAACGGGGTGGGGATCACGATGCGCCGGGACAGGCCGGCGGCCTTGGCGTAGTCCACCAGCACGCTCGCGAACGGCTGGGGGTGCCCGTTGCCGATCTGGGCCCGCAGCTGCACGGGCTCCGGGAGGGCGCAGGCCTGCAGGAGGTAGTACAGGACGTCGCGGATGGCCAGCGGCTCCACCCGGTTCCTCAGCCAGGACGGGCCGGGCATCACGGGCAGCCGCTCGGCGAGGTGGCGGATCATCTCGAACGAGGTGGAGCCCGAGCCGATGATCACCCCGGCCTCGAACGTCAGTGCCGGGGTCGCCGCCCGCTCGAGACGCTCGGCCACGAGGGCGCGGGAGCGCATGTGGTCGGACAGCTCCGCGACGGGGACCGTGTCCGGGTGCAGGCCGGAGAGATAGACGAGCTGGGCCACGCCGGCCGTGTCCGCGGCGGTGCCCACGATGTCCGCGATCCGCTGCTCCTGGGCCACGAAGTCGCCGCCCCCGCCCATGGAGTGCACGAGGTAGAGCACGGTGTGCACGTCCTGCATGGCGGCTTCGACGAGGTCCGCCTCGGTGAGGTCGAGCTCCACCGCCTCGATGCTGTCCGACCACGGTCGGTCCGCGAGGTCGGAGGGGTTCCGGGCGCCGGCCCGGACGTCGAAGCCGGCGGCGAGCAGCTCGGGGATGAGGCGCCCGCCCACGTAACCGGTGGCACCGGTGACGAGGACGCGACGGCCCCGGCCGTCCGGCAGGGACAGGCCGAGGGGGGAGGTGTGGGACGCCGGCGTGGCACCGGCGGGGACGGGGGAGGGCTGTGTGGACGCCATGGGCGCACTCTAGGGTCCGGGGCGGGTCGGGCTGAAGGTCTCAGGTGTGCGGACCCGGGGCCCGTGAGTGGGCACGCCGCCGGACCTGCGTCGGTCGGAGCGGGCCCGGCACGGTCCGTGAAAGACTGCTCGCTATGGCCACTGCAGATTCCGGAGACGTCCTGCCGCACCTGCGCACCGAGGCCATCCGCGCCGTCGTCGGGCCCACCAGTGCGGACCGCGGCTTCGCCGTGGCCGCGTCGGGTGCCGTGGGGCGCCTGCGCTATGACGCCGCCACCGGCCGTCTGAGCGCCTCCGTCCAGGGCACCGCGCCCAGCCCCTACCGGGTGCAGGTGCAGCTGCAGGAGGCCTACGACGACGCCGCCGAGGACGGCGCCGGCGCCCTCATGGAGCCGGTGGGCGGGCGCTGCACGTGCCCGGTCGGGACGGACTGCAAGCACGTGGCCGCCGCGCTCTACCAGGTGGTCCGCCTCGACGCCGACCAGGCCCTCGACGACGCCCGCCGCAAGCTCGCCGAGATGGTCACCACGGCGGACGCGCTGCCCGCGCCCGCCGGCCGGGGCCACGACGGCGGCGGCCCGGCCGGCCTCGACGCCCCGGCCGCGGACGGGGCGGCGCCCCCACCCGCTGCCGGCCTGGACTGGCGACGGGTCATGGAGCCGCTGGCCGGGCTCGACGGTCCGCGCCGGCTGGGCACGCCGCCCGCGCTGGCGATCGGCGTGGAGCTCGTGGCCGAGTCCTCCCGCAACGCGTTCCAGCAGTGGGGCCCGGCGACGGCCGGGGAGGAGCAGGTGCGCGAGGGCCGCCCGCTGTACGTGACCGTGCGCCCGCTCAAGCGCGGGGCCAAGGGGACGTGGATCAAGGGCGGGCTGACGTGGAAGGCGTTCCAGTTCCCGCGCGCCGAGTTCGCCCCCGCCCAGGAGCGGGCGATGCGCCTGATCTGGCGTCAGGTCCAGGCCGAGGACTCCTACCCGGGCGACGCCTGGTTCGGTCTGCACGTCTTCGACTCCCCGCGGATCTGGCAGCTGCTCGCGGAGGCCCGCGAGGTCGGGGTGGAGCTCGTGCCGCTGGGGCTGCTGACGGACGTGGTGCTGGAGGCGCCCGCCGCCGTCGGGCTGGACGTCACCGGCGCCCCCGACGGCGGCCTGGACGTGGCCCCGGCCCTCGACCCGGCCCCGCCCGTCCCCGGGCTGAGCGGTGTGCACGCCGTGGGCGGCATCGGCTTCTACCGCGTGGAGCTCACGGACGAGGAGGCCGTGCTCCACCTGATCCCCGCCGAACGCCCCGTCCCCGAGGCCGTGCAGCAGCTCGTGCTCGCCGGCGGGCCCGTGCGCGTGCCCGCCGCGGACCGCGAGGAGTTCCTCGGCCGGATCTACCCGCGGCTGCGTGGCGCCCTGCCCGTGACCAGCGGCGACGCCTCCGTGGAGCTGCCCGAGTTCGAGCCGCCCGTGCTGCGGCTGCGCGCCGACTTCCGGCCCGACCACGAGCTCGTGCTGCGCTGGTCCTGGCTCTACTTCGACCCGCCCCGCGAACTCGGCCTCGACGCCGGCGGCGACCCCCTGCGGGACACCCGGCACGAGGACGCGGTGCTGCGCGCCGTGGCCGAGCTCTGGCCGCGCGCCGGCCGCGCCGAGGAGCAGGTCCTCGAGGGCGTGGGCGCCGCCCGGTTCTCCGAGCAGGTGCTGCCGCTGCTGCAGCGCGCCGACCACGTGCGCGTGGACGTCACCGGCGACCGCCCCGACTACCGCGAGCTGAAGGCCGCCCCGCGCATCGAGGTCGGCACGAAGGCCACGCAGAACGACTGGTTCGACCTCGGTGTGCAGGTCTCCGTGGACGGGCACGTGCTGCCGTTCGTGGAGCTGTTCACCGCGCTCGTGCAGGGCAGGACCACGCTGATCCTCTCGGACGGCTCCTACCTGGGCCTCGACCACCCCGCCTTCGACCGGCTGCGCGCCCTGCTCTCCGAGGCCGCCACCCTGCAGGAGTGGACCCCGGAGCACACCCCCGTCTCACGGCACCAGGTCGGCTTCTGGGAGGACCTCAAGGAGCTCGCGGACGAGGTGGACGAGGACCCGGAGTGGACCGCCGCCGTCGGGCGTCTGGCCGCCGTCGAGCGCCTCCCCGAGGCCCCGCGCCCCGCCGGCCTGAAGGCCGACCTGCGCCCCTACCAGGAGGAGGGCCTGCGCTGGCTCGCGTTCCTGTGGGAGCAGGACCTCGGCGGGATCCTGGCCGACGACATGGGCCTGGGCAAGACCGTCCAGACCCTCGCGCTCTTCGCCCACGCGCGCCAGGCCCGGCCCGAGCGGCCGCCGTTCCTCGTGGTCGCGCCGAGCTCCGTGGTGTCCGTGTGGGCGGCCGAGGCCGAGAAGTTCACCCCGGACCTCGACGTGCGCGTCCTGGACACCACCACCCGCAAGCGCGGCACCGCCGTGGCGGACGAGGTGGCGGGGGCGGACGTGGTGGTCACCAGCTACACGCTCCTGAGGATCGACGCCGGCCAGTACGGCGGACTCGACTGGGGCGGGGTGGTCTTCGACGAGGCACAGTTCCTGAAGAACCGCGCCGCGAAGGTGCACACGGTGGCCCGCGACCTGCGCGCCCCCTTCCGGCTGGCCATCACCGGCACGCCGATGGAGAACTCCCTCAGCGACCTGTGGGCGCTGCTGGGCGTCGTCGTGCCGGGCCTGTTCCCGAGCCACCGCCGGTTCCGCGAGACCTACGTGACCCCCATCGAGACCGGGGGGGACCCCGAGCGGATGGCGGCCCTGCGCCGCCGCGTGCGCCCGTTCATGCTGCGCCGCTCCAAGGAGCTCGTGGCGAAGGACCTGCCGTCCAAGCAGGAGCAGATCCTCCAGGTGGAGCTCGAGCCGGCCCACCGCAAGCTCTACGACCGCGTGCTCCAGCGCGAGCGCCGCAAGGTGTTGGGCCTGCTCGGGGACATGGACGGCAACCGGTTCACCATCTTCAAGTCGCTCACGCTGCTGCGGATGCTCGCGCTGGCGCCGCAGATCGTCGACGACCAGTACGCCTCCGTGCCCAGCTCGAAGCTCGAGCGGTTCCTCGACGACCTCACCGAGGTGATCGGCGAGGGGCACCGCGTGATCGTGTTCAGCCAGTTCACGAGCTTCCTGCGGGTGATCGCCGAGGAGCTGGACCACCTGGAGATCGAGCACGCGTACCTCGACGGCTCCACGCGCGGGCGCGCCGAGGTGATCCGTGGCTTCCGTGAGGGCGAGGCGCCGGTGTTCCTGATCTCCCTGAAGGCGGGTGGCTTCGGCCTGACCCTGACCGAGGCGGACTACGTGTTCCTCATGGATCCGTGGTGGAACCCCGCCGCGGAGGCGCAGGCCGTGGACCGGGCGCACCGGATCGGGCAGGAGCGGACCGTGATGGTCTACCGGCTCGTGTCCGAGGGGACGATCGAGGAGAAGGTGCTCGAGCTGCAGCGGCGCAAGGCCGAGCTGTTCGGCGCGCTCATGGACGAGTCCGACGACTCCGGCGCCGGCGCCTTCACCGACTCCCTCACCGCCGAGGACATCCGGGAGATGCTCGGCGCCGAGGAGTGAGGGCCGCGCGAGGCGTACCGGACGTTTTCGTTCGGGAAACGGCGGCGTGTCGCGACGTTTTCGTTCGGGAAACGGCGGCCCGCCCGCCCGTTTCGTCAACGAAAGTCGTCCCCGGGGCGCCGTTTCCCGAACGAAAGCGGGGGGTAGCCTCGGGCCATGCGTCGCCCGTCCCGTTCCAGCACCGCCGACCCCGCCAGCACCGCCGCCCCTGCCCCCACCGCCACCCCCGCCTTCGCGCCGTCCGCCCGGTCTCAGGTGCCACCGTTCACGGTGATGAGCATCCTCGGCCGGGTCGCCGAACTCCGTGCCGCCGGCCACGACGTCGTCAGCCTGTGCGCGGGGGAGCCGGGCGGGGGCGCCCCGCCCGCCGTCGACGCCGCGGCCGCCGCCGTCCACGCCTCCGGCCGTGCCTTCACCTACACCCCGGCGCTGGGCCTGCCGGAGCTGCGGGCCGCCGTCGCCGGCCACTACCGCCGCTGGTACGGGCTCGACGTCCGCCCCGAGCAGGTCGCGATCACCACGGGCTCCTCGGGGGCGTTCATGCTCGCCTTCCTCGCGGCGTTCTCCCCGGGGGACCGCGTGCTCCTGCCGCGCCCCGGCTATCCGGCGTACCGCAACATCCTCGCGGCGCTCGGGGTGGAGGTGGCGGACGTGGACGTCGACGCCGGCACCCGCTACCAGCCCACGGTCGCCCACCTGGAGGCGGCGCTCGCGGAGGGCCCGGTCGCGGGGCTCGTGCTCGCCTCCCCGGCCAATCCCACGGGCACGATGGTCAGCGCCGACGAGCTCGCCGAGCTCGCCCGCTGGTGCGAGGAACACGGTGTGCGGCTCGTCTCGGACGAGATCTACCACGGCATCGTGCACACGGACGGGCAGGGGCCCGGCGCCTGCGCATGGCGCACCTCCCGCACCGCGCTCGTGGTCAGCTCGTTCTCCAAGTACTGGGGCATGCCCGGCTGGCGGCTGGGCTGGATGCTCATGCCGGACGACCTCGCCGCCGCGGTCGACGGCCTCGCCGGCTCGGTCGCCCTCTGCCCGCCCGCTGCCGCCCAGGAGGCGGCCGTCCACGCGTTCAGCGAGGAGTCCTACGCGTTCTGTGCCGAGCAGGCCGGCGGCTTCACGGCGACGCGCGGCGTCGTGCTGGCCACCCTGCCCCGGCTCGGCTGGGCCGACGCCGCCCCCGCCGACGGCGCCTTCTACCTCTGGGCCCGTCTCGCCCCGGGCATGCTGGCGGAGTTCGGCAGCGCCGTCGGCTACTGCGCCGCCCTGCTGGAGGAGGCCGGCGTCGCGCTGACCCCCGGCGACGACTTCGACGCCGTCCACGGGCCCGAGTCCGTCCGCCTCTCCTTCGCCGCTGGCCCGGACGCCGTCCACGAGGCGCTCGAGCGGATCGCCGCCTGGCATGCGGCGCGCGGCCTGGCCTGAGGGGCTCCGCCGCGCGCCACACCGCCCGACGCCTCAGCCGCCCAGCCGGTAGTGGCGCTCGAGCGGCGTGCCGTTGACGGCCCGGTCGCCGAGCAGTCGGGCGCGGTAGATCAGCGGGTTGTGGCTGGCGAGCACCCGCGCATTGCGCCCATGCCGGCCCAGCCCGCGCGTGCGCAGCGTCGCGGAGGCTCCGCCCACCTCGAACAGCCGGGTCGCCGCGTCGAGGGCGTCACGTGCCGGTTCCCGCGACGGGGGCGCGCCGTCGGCGCCGCCGGGATGACGGGGCGGGGTCCACCGCCATATTGCGAACCATCCGCAACAGTCTTTATTGTGAATCAGTCGCATCTTCTCGCCCTCGTGAAAGGCTCCCCGTGTCCCACTCCGCCCCGCAGCGCCGTTCCGCGCGCACCGCCGCCCTCTCCGCCACCCTCGCCGCCGCGGCCATCGCCCTCACGGCGTGCGGCGCAGACGCCGCCCCGTCCGGCCCGACGTCGGCATCCGCCTCCGCCTCGGGCGGCTCCGAGTCACCGGCGGGTGAGGCGACGGCGGCCTCCTCCGTCTCCGAGGAGGACCGCGTCGACCCGACCCAGACCACCGAGGTCTCCGCGGTGACGCTGCGCATCCTGCTCTCGCACGAGGACGGGCTCACGCTGCTCGACGCCGAGTCCGGTGAGGTGGTGAAGGAGCAGGACATCACGGGCTTCACGCGGCTGAGCAACGCCGGCAACGGCAAGGACGTCCTGGTGACCACCGGGAAGGGCTGGGAGGTGTTCTCCACCGGCATCCAGGCCAAGGCCCACGGCGATCACTTCCACAACTACGAGTCCGCGCCCGGCATGACCGGCGTGACGTTCCCGGGTGAGCATCCCGGCCACGTCGTCACCCACAACGGCAAGACCACCCTCTTCGCGGACGGCACGGGCGCGATCCGCACCTTCGACTCGACCCACCTGGACAAGGCGACCCCGGACCTCATGCCCGTCATGACGGAGGCCGAGACCGAGGACCCGCACCACGGCGTGGCGCTCGAGCTCTCCGACGGCGCCCTCTTCACCACGCAGGGCACCGAGGACTCCCGGGACACGCTCCAGGTGATCGACCCGAAGACCGGCGAGGTCACGGCCGAGACCGACGACTGCCCCGGCAGCCACGGCGAGGCCGCGGCCCAGCCGACGGAGGCGGGCGACGTCGTCGTGATGGGCTGCGAGAACGGGCCCGTCGTGTACCGGGACGGCGAGTTCCACAAGGTGGACGTCGAGACCGAGTACCAGCGATCCGGGAACCTGTTCGGGCTGCATGACTCGCCCATCGTCCTGGGTGATCACAAGGTCGAGGAGGAGCCGACGGAGGCCGTCGAGCGGCCCACGGAGATCGCCCTCATCGACACCCGCACCGATGAGCTCACCACCGTGGACCTCGGCTCGTCCTACTGGTTCCGCTCGCTCGGCCGCGCCGAGGACGGCTCCGCGGTCGTGCTGACCTACGACGGCGAGGCCAACGTGATCGACGAGGAGACCGGTGAGGTCACCGCCGAGTACCCGGTGATCGAGCCGTGGAAGGAGAAGGACGAGTGGCAGGAGCCCGGCCCGATCCTGAAGGTGGCCGGGAACACCGCCTACGTCACCGACGCGGAGGCCCAGAAGCTCGTGGCCGTCGACCTGGAGACCGGTGAGACCGTCCTGGAGAAGGACCTGGAGTTCGCCCCGGTCGAGATGGCCGTGGTCACCGGCCAGCCGGAGTCCGTGAAGCCCGAGGAGGGCGCTGATGCCGAGTCCGGCCACGACGAGCACGCCGACCACGATCACGGCCACGAGTCCGACGAGCACACCGACCACGATCACTGATCAGGTCGGGCCAGGGGAGCGGGGGTCAGCGCCGCGCGGCCGTGGCCCCCGCCGGCACCGGGTCCGACGCATCGGCGGGGTGTCCGAGGCGCGGGGCGGACGGCTGGAGCGCGAACACGAGCAGCGTGAGCGGGCCGACGAACGGCACCAGCCCGAGGAACAGCCACGCGCGGCTGAAGCCGGCGTCGTGGAGGCGCCGGGCGAGCAGGGCGAGCGAGGGGAGTGCGTGCGTGATCCCCACGAGGAGGACGGCCGCGTCGCGGAGGGACAGGTCCGGGGAGCCGAGGAGGAACACGTCCAGGACGGTGGACACGAAGTGAACGACGGCCTGCAGGAGCCACACGTAGAGCGCCGCGAGCCAGAAGTCGGCGCGGGACGCGCGCCCGCTGAACTGCGCGTAGCCGGCGTAGTAGCGGCGGATGGCCTGAAGCATGGTCATGGTCCGGCCCTCAGTCCTGCCGAGGGGACGCCAGCAGACCCTGTGCCGCGACGATCACGAGCATCGCAGCTCCCGCTTCGGCCGCCCCCGCGGGCCCGGCCACGGGATCGCCGAGAACCGCGACTACGGCACCGGCGAGCCCCAGCACGGCCATCGCCCCGCCGATCCACCAGAACACCGGGGCCTGGAATGCCCGGGCGAACGGGAGGAAGTGGCCGCCCACCACGGCGGCCACCAGGGCGATCTGCGCCGTCGGTGCGTCGAGCGCGAGTGCCACCAGGCGTGTCACGGGGAGGAGCGCCAGCATCGTGACGACGGCGATCCCGTAGACGCGCCGCGGGCGGGCGCCTGCACGGCGGGCAGCACCCGCCGGCGCAGCAGCACGACCACCAACGTGAAGCCGATCAGCGCGATCGCGCTGCCGCGCAGCGTGCCCTGGTGCTCGGCCGGCAGCCCCGCGATCCCGCCGAACAGGAAGGCGCCGCCGCCGACCACCCCGATCAGCCCGCCCCACACCACCGGGTGCCGGAGGTGGCCGATCCCGCGGACGGGCGGGTCGTCGTCGAAGTGGGCCGGCCGCATGGGGCGGGCCGTGGTCGTGTCCGTCATGGTTCCCCCTCGCATCACGTGTGACATGCGTCATCCTGCCATGACGGGTGGACGGGTCAGGCCCCCTGTGGACAGGCCCCGATGATCATCAGCGGGTGCTCCGCCGCGTCGAATGGGCGGCCGTGCCAGCCGCTCCAGACGCGGTCCACCGCCAGGTCCACCGACGCCGGCTCGATCAGCTCCGCCGTGCCCCGCCGCCACTCGACGCGGTCCCCGCCGGGGCGATCCCCGCGACGACGCGGGCGTCATCGTAGGCGCGGCGGTTCGTCTCGGCCGGGTCCAGATGCATGGACGGCACCGTATCTTGAAGATGACCGCATGCACCGCCAGCTGGACCACGAGGAGTTCGACCAGCGGCTCGAGGGCTGAGCCGCCGCGGTCTGCCGCGCTCACCCCACGAAGACGCAGAAGCGCCTGGCCGGCTGGGCGCAGGGCGTGTCTCCTCAGTGGGCACGCACCCATGGCGGCAGTTCAGTGCGTCATGCCTCTTGGCCGTGGCTGCTGTAGACCACGATCGGCGCTCTACTGGGATCGCGCGTCCTCTTCCACACGGTCATGCCAATTCGTTCGGCCACGCGACGGGAAGCCATGTTGTCGGGGTTGATGATCGCGGTGACCATCGTTGCGTCGAGGGTCTCGAACCCGTGTCGCAGGCAGGCAGAGGCCCCCTCGGTTGCCAGTCCCTGTCCCTGGCGTTCAGGCAGGACGTGGTAGCCGACCTCGAGGACCTCCTGGCCGTCGACGTTCTGCCAGGTCAGGCCGCAGTCACCGATGAAGTCGCCGGTGGTCCGGTGTTCGATGACCCACAGGCCGAACCCATGCTTGGCGTAGTTGTCCTTCGACCAGTTGATCCACCGCTGCACCTCGTTGCGCGACTTGGCCCGCGGGTAGTAGCGCATGACCTCCGCGTCTCCGCGGAGCCTGCACATGTCGTCGAGGTCAGCGTCGGTCATGCACCGGAACGTGAGTCGATCGGTGGGTTGCGGGATCACCCGACGACCTTACCGACGGCACTGAACCGGCTTCTTTGTCTTCGACATGTGCGTGAAACCACCCCCGCGGTCTGCCGCGCTCACCCCACGAAGACGCAGAAGGGGTGGCCGGCCGGGTCCGCGAACACGTACAGGGGCTCGTCCTCGTCGTCGGAGCGGTCCTGGACGAGGCGCCCGCCCAGGCGCAGGGCGTGGTCGTGGGCCGCGTCGAGGGAATCGCGGTCCGGCACGGTGAAATCCAGGTGCAGCTGCATCGGCACCTCGGGTGACGGCCACGTGCTGGGCTTCAGTTCGTCGGTGCGCTGGAATGTCAGGACGCGGCGGCCGTCGTCGTCCAGCAGCACGAGCCAGTCCGCGCTGTCCGGCTCGCGACCGTCCGCGAGCTCGTCGCCCGCGCGGTAGTGGAGGCCGAGGAGCTCGCGGTAGAACTCCGCGACGGAACGGATGTCGACGGCGTCGATCACCGGCTGCTGGAGCACGGGGCGAGTGACCATGGCCACACACTAAGCGACCTCGGTGTCCGCGTCAGCGTCTCGGCCTCAGTCGACGTCGTCGCGCCCCGCATCCACCCACCGCGCGGCCGGCACGACGGCGGCCAGCGAGACCACCGCCAGGACCTGCCACCCCGCGAGCGCCCAGCCGACCCCGAGCGCACCGCCTCGATCAGTGGCTGATCCCTCGCCGCCCATCCGGTGGCGGGGGATCAGCCGTGCGGTGGGCACGAGGCCACGGATGGGACCGAGACTTGCGGCGCTCCCGCTTGCGGTGGCCGTACCGGTGGCTGAGAGGCGAATGCGAAAAGCGTGACCGGCCCGATCTTCGGATCAGACACAGGAAGATCCAGGCGCGGTTGAAGTCAGCGTCGTGGAGCCGGCGTCGTAGCGCCGGATTGCGTCGCTGAAATGCAGGGCCTTGCCCTCAGCCCTGCCGCGACGGGCGGATGCGGCAGGCGCCCCTGTGAATGACCACCGATGTCGGTCAGCCGCCGCAGGATCCCACCCGCGGCGGCTGACCGACTGGCGTTCGTCTGTCAGAGTGCGATGGTCACGGACTTCACCTGGGTGTACAGCTCCAAGCTCTCCGCGCCCAGCTCCCGGCCCCAGCCGGACTGCCGAAAGCCACCGAACGGCAGCTGCGAGTCCAGGGCATGGAAGGTATTGACCCACACCGTGCCGGCCTTGAGCCGTGCGGCCACGCGGTGGGCACGGGAGACGTCCCGGGTCCACAGGGCGGCGGCGAGGCCGTATACCGAATCGTTCGCGGCGCGGATCACTTCGTCCTCGTCGGTGAACTTCACGGAGACGGCCACCGGGCCGAAGATCTCCTCGCGGACAATGGACATCTCCGGGGTGGTCTCCGTGAAGAGGGTGGGCTCCACGTAGAAGCCGGCGTCGCCGTGCCGCTGCCCGCCCGTCAGAGCGACGGCACCGTCCCGCTTGCCCTCCTCAACGAAGCCCATCACCCGGTCCAGCTGCTCCTGGGAGACCAGCGGGGTGATGGCGGCGTCCTCGGTGCCCGGACCGATGCTCATCTGGCGCATCTTCGCGGCGAGGGCCTCGTTGAACCGGTCGTAGACGTCGGCGTGCACGAACACGCGCGTGCCGGACTCGCAGGCCTGACCCGAGTTCAGGGTGAATCCCATGAGCGCCCCGTCCACGGCGGCGTCGATGTTGGCATCCGCGAACACGATGTTGGGGGACTTGCCTCCCAGCTCGAGCGACACCTTCTTCAAGTTTTCGGCCGCCGCCCCCACGATCTTCTTGCCCACCTCGGTGGAGCCGGTGAACGCGACCTTGTCCACGTCAGGGTGGGCGGTGAGCGCAGCACCGGCGTCGCCGTGGCCGGTGACGATGTTGACGACGCCAGCCGGCACGCCTGCCTCCGTCAACAGTTCGCCCAGCATCAGTGCTGTCAGCGGCGTCTGCTCCGCGGGCTTGAGGACCACGGTGTTGCCCGTGGCCAGTGCGGGGGCGATCTTCCAGGCCGCCATCAACAGCGGGAAGTTCCATGGGATGATCTGACCGCACACGCCCACGGGCTCGCGCCGTGTGTAGGAGTGAAACTCGGCCTCGGGCGGGGCCAGCAGCATGGATGGAGCATTGACGGCCCCCTGCAGCTTCGAGGGCCAGCCCGCGTAGTAACGGAAGCAGTCCGCAGCGGCGCGGACGTCAAAGGCGCTGGCGATGCCCACGCCTTTGCCCTGGTCGAGGGACTCCAGGAGCGCGAAGTCCTCGAGGCGTTCGGTGATCAGGTTGGAGATCCGCCACAGCAGGTCCTCGCGTACATTCGGCCGCATCCGCACCCATGAGCCCTCGTCGAAGGCGGCACGGGCCGCGGCGACGGCGGCGTCGATGTCGGCCTGCTCGGCGTGCGCCACCGTGGCGAGCACCTCGCCGGTGGCAGGATCCCGGGTCTCGAAGGTCTTCCCGGACGCCGCGTCGACCCATTCACCGCCGATCAGGAGGCGGTGGGGGCGGTCCAGGAAGGCGCGTACTCGCGCGGTCATAGGGGAGTTCGATGTCTCAGTCATGGTGCGTCCTAGGAGTCGTGAGATGGGGAGTGGGGCATCAGAACGAGGTGATGACGGAACGGATCACCTCGCCGTTGAGGAGCCGCTCGTACCCGGTATTGATCTCATCGAGGGAGATCTCCTGGGAGACCATGTGGTCCAGATCCATACGTCCCTGGACGTACAGGTCGGCGTACAGCGGGATGTCGCGCTGGATGTTGGAGGAGCCCATGGCCACCGCCTGCAGGCGTCGCTGTGCGAACAGCGAATCGAGCGAGGCGCCGAACTGGGCCGTGGTCCCGGGCGGGGCAATGCCGATCAGGTACGCGGTTCCGCCAGGTCCGAGAACGTCCTGGGCGAGTTGCTGGGTCACTGGCAACCCGATGGCCTCGAACGCGTGGTCCACTCCGGTGCCCGTGATCCCGAGGACCGCCTCGACGGCGTCCCCGGAGCCCGAGTTGACCACGTCGGTGGCGCCGAACCGGCGGGCCGCCTCAAGCTTGGAGTCGTCCAGGTCGATCGCGATCACGCGCTTGGCGCCGCATAGACGGGCACCGCTCACGGCATTGAGGCCGATGCCACCGACGCCCACGACGGCCACCGTGTCACCGGGCCGTACGTGGGCCGTGTTGATGGCCGCGCCAGCACCGGTGACGACCGAGCAACCGATGAGCGCGGCCTGCGGGAAGGGGATGTCCTCGTTGACAACGGCTAGCTGGTTCTCATGGACGAGTACCTGCTCGGCGAATCCGCCCACGTTGACGGACTGGGCGACGGGCGTGCCGTCCTGAAGTGTGAGGCGTGGCTTCTCCTCCGGCCCCCGCACCACAGCCTCCTGATTCAGGCACAGGGTGGTCTGGCCCGCGAGACACCGCGCGCAGGCCCCGCAGTAGGCGATCAGACAGGCGACGACGCGGTCGCCCGGCTTCAGGCTTGTCACGCTGGGGCCGACCGCGGCGACGACACCGGAGATCTCATGCCCTCCGGCGGCGGGCAGGGGCAGGCCGAAGTCGTGGTCGATGAGGTGCAGGTCCGAGTGGCACAGGCCGGAGGCCTTCACGTCCACCAAGACCTCCCGCCCCACCGGGTCGTCGATCACCACATCATGGATCTCGAACTTGCCCCCGACCTTCATTGCGAGCGCTGCGCGCATAATCGTTCTCCATTCACTAGGGTCGATTCCTGTCGCCTGAATATGACCTAGATCACATGTGGCAGAGTCAGGCTATGACCGGTGCCGTAGGGGCGGGGTGTGCAGTTCTGCGACACCCGCGGCGGCGGTGGCCCATCCTGACGGCGGGGGTCCTGGTGATGTGCGGACGGGCGGCCTAGGTGTTGTGGGTCATG
>NZ_JXSP01000079.1:0-1348 GCF_000946635.1 Micrococcus sp. MS-ASIII-49 | reverse complement strand
CGTCATGACCTCTTACACCTAGGCTTCTCGACCGTGATGTGCATCTCAGAGTGGCCGCACGGGCGGGCATAACCGTCATGGTGTCGAATCGCCTCGAGACGGAATCCGGCTGGCGGCGGTCCCGGTTGCACGGGGTGCGCGCAGACGACACGCTGACCACTGCCACTCTCGACGTGCGGGCACGCGCGGCGGCACTCGACCATGCGGTCGCCACCACCCTGGCCGACGTGGCGCGTGATTTCGCCGGCCTTGACCTCTTCCTCTTTGCCTCCGACCGCAGCGGACGACTGATCCGCCTCGTGGGGCCATGGAAATCGGCGTTGGGGGAGCAGATTCGGCGGCGGGGGCTGGATGTGGGGGTCTGCCTGGCCGAGGAGGCGGCGGGGTTCAACGGGATCGGCGCCGCCCTTGAGCTGGGCCGAGGCGTCGCCGTCGACGGGGAGGAGCACTATCTCGACGCGTTCCGGGCCTTCTCCTGCTTCGGGGTGCCCCTCGCGCATCCGGGCGTCGGGCGCGTCCATGGGGCGCTCAGCGTGGTGACGTTCGCCGGGGCGACGCCGACGCTCGTGGAGGGCCTGGCCCGGCACCTCGGACGACAGATTGAGCAGGCGCTAGGCGCGGCCACGTACGCAGACGAGTTGCGGCTTCTGACGGAGTTCCGCCGCCTCACCCGGGGCCGGGGTAGTGCCGTGGTGGGCGTGGGTGAGGAGTCGATCCTCCTGAATGCCGCGGCGGAGCGGTTGGTGCGGTGTCTCGACGGATCGGAGCTGCGGGCCCTGGCGGTGCGAGCGCGGCGGGGGGAGCTCGACGGTGGCGATGTGGGCGTGGCGGGGGGCTTCAGCGTCGCGGACGTGTCCGAGGCGTCTGGCATGACCCTGATGCGGTTGGAGAGGGCCGCGACGGAAACCACGCCGCGTCCCACGCCGGGGGCGGGGCGCGGGACCTGGGCTCCGGCCGTCGAAGCGGCCCGCGAGGCACGGGGCTCGGTGAGCGTGATCGGGGAGCCCGGCTCCGGCCGCACGGCGGCCGCCCGGAGGATCGCTGGCCCCGACGCCGTCATACTCGAGGTCGGCCGCGCCCAGACCCCCGAGGACACGACCTGGCTACGGGGGCTCGAGGCCCTCGTGCGGCGGCCCGGCCCGCCGGTGGTGGTTGACGACGTCGACGCGCTGGAACCTCGGCTCTTGCCAGGACTGAGACGAGCCCTCCGACAGGGGCGGTGCCGGATTGTCATGACCGCCCAGGTGCAGCCGACGACCGATGTCTCGGCCGTGCTCGCGTTGACGGAGCATCGCGTCCAGCTCTCGCCGCTGCGCCGTCGGCTCGGGTCAAGTCCCTGGAAGTGGTG
>NZ_JXSP01000078.1:0-12952 GCF_000946635.1 Micrococcus sp. MS-ASIII-49 | reverse complement strand
CACCACTATCCGGGACTCAACTTCGGCTCGCCGAGTTCCCGGCGTTGCTGGCGGCTATGGCGGCCCAGGTGCACGGCGCCTCGGCGCCGATGTTCTCCCCGGAGGCCGTGCGCGTCCTGGCGCAGCAGCACTGGCCGGGCAACCTGGTCGAGCTGGAGTACGTCGTGGGCCGTGTTGGGCGGAGGGCTGGGGGCGGCCGTGTGACGGTGGCTGAGCTGCCCGCATCACACCGTGGGGAAGGGACTGTCCCCCTCCTGGGCCTCGAACGGGCCGAGCGGGAGGCGATCATCGACGCATTGGAGTCGGCCGGCGGCAATAAGGTGCGGGCCGCCGCCGCGCTCGGGGTGAGCCGGGCGACGCTCTACCGCCGCCTGCGCACCCTGCGCATCACGCAGGAAGGCTGAGCGGGGCCAGCCGGGTGCCGGGCTGGACGCGCGGCGGGGTGGTCCCGCGCCGGGCCGACGTTCTCTACGCGGGTCGTCCTTATTCCGGACGGCCCGCGCAAGGAGCATCGGTCGCGCGGATTCAGCGCTCAGCCGTCCTCGGCCCGAGATGTCGCGCGGCCGGCACGACGGCGGCCAGCGAGACCACCGCCAGGACCTGCCACCCCGCGAGCGCCCAGCCGACCCCGAGCGTCGCCCCGAGCGCACCTCCCGCGAGGGTCGCCAGCGGCACGGAGCCCCGGGTGAGGGTGCGGCGCATCGCGGTGACCCGCCCGAGCGTGCCCTCGGGGCAGGCGCGGGCGGTCACGGCAGCCTGGGTGATGTTCCCGAGCAGGACCATGAACCCCCAGAGGGCGGCGCCGGCCAGCAGCCACGGCCCGGCATGAGCGCGGTCGGCGTAGGCCAGCAGGTGCAGCCCCACGGCCACGGCGCAGCCGACCGAGCCGAGGAGGATGCACCGGCGCTCGCCCAGGCGGTCGATGGCCCGGCCCGCCAGGGACGAGGCCGTCAGTGCCCCGACCGCGCCCGCGGTGATCTGGACGCCCAGGAACTCCGGCCCGAGCCGCAGGTCGGTCAGGATCCAGACCGCCTCGACCGGGGCGAAGAGGGCCATGCCCACGTTGGCGGCCACCGACCCCATCGTCAGCAGCCACAGGACCGGGGTGCGCCGCAGGACCGTCCACCCCTCCGCGGCGTCCTTCCCGAACCGGGCCCAGCGGGACAGGACGTCCGCGACGCCGGGGTCCCCGTCGTCGTCCGGAACGTCCGCCGCGGCGGAGGGCCGCAACCGCACCCGGAGCGCGACGATCGCCGCCGCGAAGAGGAACGCCGTCGCGGTGCCGAGCACGGGTCCCGCGCCCAGCGACCCGACGAGGACGCCCGCCGCGGCGGGCACGATCAACACAAGGGCGGCGTCGGCGGACTCGAGCCGCGCCGTCAGGCGGGCGACGGCGGTGGCCGGCACGACGCGCGGCACGAGCGCGGTCTGGGTGGTCTCGGCCAGCACCGTGAGCACGCCCAGCAGGGCCATGACGGCGGCGAGGTGACCGAACGTGAGCGCGTCGAGCGCCCACGCCACGACGAGCGAGCCGAGCACCGCCGCCTTGGCGAGGCCGGTGGCCGCGAGCAGCCGCGGGCTGAGGTGTCGGTCCACCACGATGCCAATGGGCACGCCGAGCAGGAGGAATCCCAACCCGGAGAGCGTCATCAGCACGCCCATGCCGTCGGCGCCCACGCCGAGCAGGAGCACCGCCAGGACATCCAGGGCGACGTCCGTGGCAGACCGGCCACCCGCGTCGAGGGCGTTGGAGGCGACCAGCCACCGCGCCCGTCCTTCCGGCGGCGGGGGCGTCCCAGTGTCAGGGGTGCGGGGGGCAGGCGTCTGGCGACGCGGGTCCGTGCTCACCGCCACACGTGGAGCAGGTAGCCGTAGCTCAGTGACGTTGCTGCGGGGTGCTCGGCGAGCCACGCGTCGGCGACCCCTCGCTCGAACTCCAGCCGCAGGACGGCCTCAAGGTCGGCGCGGGAGTCGAAGGTCCACGAGCTCATGACCTCGCGGGTCTGGGCCCCGACGCCGGCCCACCACTCGCGGGCGTACGTGTCCTGGCCCTGCGCCGGGGCGTTCGTGCTCGCCCGCAGCAGCTCGGCGAACTGGCCGCGCTCGGTGTCGTTGTCGATCACCACGAGCGCGCCGCCGGGCCGCAGCACCCGGGCGACCTCGTCCAGGCCGGGTCGGACGTCCCAGCGCGGGTGCGGGAAGAAGTACGCGAACCGGGCATGCACGACGTCGACGCTCGCCTCCGGCAGCGGGATCTGCTCGGCCGAGCCGTACAGCACGCGCGCCCCGCCGGGGCGGGCGCGGGCGGCCCCCAGCAGGCGCACGTCCGGCTCGACGGCGATCGTCTCGGCCGCGTCGGCGTAGCGGGGCAGCCAGAAGCCGGTGCCCGCACCGAGGTCGAGCAGCGTCCGCCCGGCCCAAGGCGCCGCCTCCTGCAGCGCCGCCCAGAGGGCGCCCTCACGGTCCATGGCCGCGTTCTCTATCTCGTACAGCGCCGGGTCCACGCCCTGGTTGCCCGAGGGACGGAAGTCGGGCAGGCCCGTGGCCGGTCCGCCCGGTGTGCTCTGCGTCATGCCCGGGAGTCTGACACACCCCCCCTCCACGCCGGTCCGTCACACGGGTCTGCCACGGCCCGCCGCGCCCCGGAGAGGCTCCGGCCGGTCCTGGATGGCGCGGTGGCGGCTCATGTGACGCGCGAGCCGGCCGCCCGCTGGACTCGCGGCGGCCCACCGCGTGGGATGGGCTCACCACCCATCCAGAGCGGCCGAGAGATCTGGCTCGACGACGCCGCAGCAACCCGCCCGCCGGACCCGGACCCCCGGGAACGGCAGGCCCGGTGCTACCGCCAGGACCGATGGAGGAGAGCAGATGCCCCGTCACGCCACACAGCAAGTCCACGCCGGCTACGAGCCCGCCGCACCCCACCGGCCGGTCGTCCCGCCCATCCACCAGACCACGGCGTTCCGTTTCCCGGACCACGCCACGGCGGCATCGATGTTCCGGCTCGAGACCCCCGGCTTCACCTACAGCCGCACGGGCAACCCGACCGTCGCGGTGTTCGAGAACCGCCTCGCCGCACTGGAGGGCGGCATCGGCGCGATCGCCACGGCCACCGGCCAGGCCGCCGTCGCGCTGTCCCTGCTGGCGCTGCTGCAGGGCGACAAGCACCTGGTCGCCTCCAGCCAGCTCTACGGGGGCACCGTCGACCTGCTGACGGACACGTTCGCGGACTTCGGCATCGAGGTCACCTTCGCGGACCCGGCGGACCCGCCCGCGTGGGCCGCCGCGGTCCGGCCCGACACGCGCGCGTTCTTCCTCGAGGCCATCACCAACCCGCTTGCCACCCTCCCGGACCTGCCGGCGCTCGCGGACCTCGCCCACGCGGCCGGTGTGCCCGTGGTGGTGGACAGCACCCTCGCGACGCCGGCCCTCTACCGGCCGCTGGAGCACGGCGCCGACGTCGTCGTGCACTCGGCCACCAAGTTCCTCGGCGGACACGGCGCGGTGCTCGGCGGCGCGATCGTGGACGGCGGCACGTTCGACTACGGCGCGGCGCCGGACCGGTGGCCGCAGCTGGCCCGGCCCAAGGCCCGCTACGGCGGGCAGACGCTGGTCGAGCGGCACGGCCGTGGCGCCTACCTGACGCTGGCCCGCAGCAAGTTCCTGCACGACCTCGGCCCCACCCTCGCCCCCGCGAGCGCGGCGCAGTTCATCCAGGGGCTCGAGACGCTCGACCTGCGCGTGGCCCGCCACACCGCCACCGCGCTGGCCGTGGCCCAACACCTGGCCGGGCACCCCGCGGTCGCGCGGGTGCACCACCCCGGTGTGGCCGGGCATCCCAGCGCGGCGCTGGCCGCCCGCGACTTCCCGGACGGCGTCGGCTCGGTGTTCTCCTTCGACCTGGCCTGCGGCCCCGAGGCCGTGGCCCCGTTCCTCGACGCGCTCGAGCTGTTCCAGCTGGTGGTCAACGTCGGCGACGCCCGGTCCCTCGTCTCCCACCCGGCGACCATGACGCACTGTCGCCTGACGCGGCAGCAGCGCGAGGCCGCCGGGATCGCCGAGACCACCGTCCGGCTCTCCATCGGGCTGGAGTGTCCCGACGACCTGATCGCGGACCTGGACCGTGCCCTGGCCGTGGTGACCGCCGCCGGGCCGGCCGTCCCTGCCACCACGCCCGCCGTCCCCGAGACCGCCGCCGTCACCCAGGAGGTGCGCTGAGATGACCGCCGTCCACCACACCACCCGCTCCGTCTCCCGTCCCGCCGTCCGCGGCTTCACCACCACCGCCGTGCACGCCGGGCAGGAGCCCGACCCGCTGACCGGCGCCGTGGTGCCGCCGATCTACCAGACCAGCACCTTCGTGCAGGACGGCATCAACGTGCTGCGCGCCGGGCATGAGTACAGCCGCGGCTCCAACCCGACCCGGAACGGCTTCGAGACCCAGCTCGCCGCCCTCGAGCACGGCGACCGGGCGTTCGCGTTCGCCTCCGGGCTCGCCGCCGAGGACGCCCTCCTGCGGGCCGTGCTGCGCCCCGGCGACCACATCGTGCTGGGCGGCGACGGCTACGGCGGCACCCACCGCCTCATCACCACCGTCCTCGAGCCGTGGGGCGTGTCCAACACCCCCGTGGACATCACCGACCCGACGGCGGTCGCCGCGGCCGTCCGTCCCGGCCGCACCGCGCTGCTGTGGGTGGAGACGCCGTCCAACCCGCTGCTCGGCATCGCGGACCTGGCCGCCTGGGCGCAGATCGCCCACGACGCCGGCGCGCTGCTGGTCGTGGACAACACGTTCGCCTCGCCCTACCTCCAGCGGCCCCTCGACCTCGGCGCGGACGTCGTGGTGCACTCCACCACCAAGTACATCGGCGGGCACTCGGACGTGCTCGGCGGCGCCGTGGTGGTGGCCGACCGCGAGTTCCGCGGCCGGGCGCTGGCCGAGGCCGTGGCCTACCAGCAGTTCGCCGCCGGCGCGGTCGCCGGCCCGCAGGACTCCTACCTCGCCGCCCGCGGCCTCAAGACGCTCGGCCTGCGCATGGACCGGCACGGCGCCAACGCCGCCGCGCTCGCGGGCTGGCTGCAGGGCCGCCCCGAGGTCGCCCAGGTCTTCTACCCCGGGCTGCCCGACCACCCGGGCCACGAGCTCGCCGCGCGGCAGATGGACGGCTTCGGCGGCATCGTCTCCATCCGGTTGGCCGGGGGAGAGGCCGCGGCCCGCGCCTTCGCCGAGGCCACCGAGCTGTTCGCGCTCTCGGTCAGCCTCGGCGGGGTCGAATCGCTGCTCTGCTACTCCTCCGAGATGACCCACGCCTCCGTGCGGGGCACGCCCCTGGCCGTCCCCACGGACCTGGTCCGGCTCTCCGTCGGCATCGAGGACGTGGCCGACCTGCAGGCGGACCTCGAGGCCGGCCTCGAATGTGCCGCACGCGTCGCCGCCGGCCGCGGGGCGCCGTCGTCGTCCGCGGTGCCCCGTCCCGCACCCGCCCACCACCGCACCACCCACGCCCGCACCCCGGAGAGGACCCGATGAGCCACGCCACCCTTGTCCCGAGCACCGTGCCCACCCGCGTGGACGACCTGACGTTCAGCATCCACACCACGCCGTTCGACGAGGACTACACGCCCGCCGCCAGCACGCGCGCCACCACGAACTTCGCGAACCTCGCCCGCGGCGCGGACCGGCGGGAGAACCTGCGCGCCGCCCTGGCCATGATCGACGGGCGCCTCAACGACCTCGCCCCCTGGGACAACCCGGAGCGGGACCGCTACACGGCACGGATCGAGATCGTCTCGATCGACGTGCACTTCACCGCCGACGACGGCGCAGACGTCGACTTCCCGCTCATGGAGATGCTCGACGTGCGGGTGGTCGAGCGCGCGACGGGCGCCGTGCTCGGCCGCAGTGTGGGGAACAACTTCTCCTCCTACGTCCGCGACCACGACTTCTCCGTGGTGCTGCCCGCGCACGCGGCGACGTCGCCGGGGACCGAGGAGCCCGACGGCTTCGGCGACCTGCACGGGCGGCTGTTCCGGCACCTGCTCGACTCGCAGGCGTACCGGGATCGGTTCCCGCAGCCGCCCGTGATCTGCATCAGCGTGTCCACGAGCCGCACCTACCGGCGGCTGACGAACGAGCACCCGGTGCTCGGGGTCGAATACCGCCAGGACGAAGCCTCCCGCACGGACCGCTACTTCGGCCGGATGGGCCTGGGGATCCGGTGCTTCCTGCCGCGCGGGGCCGTGGCGCCGCTGGCGTTCTACTCGCGGGGCGACCTGCTCAACGACCACGCGAACCTCTCCCTGGCCGGGCTGATCGCCACCATGGAGACCTTCCAGCGGATCTACCGGCCGGAGATCTACAACGCGAACGCCGGGGCCGGCGAGGTGTACCGGCCGCGCCTGGACCACGGCGACTTCTCGCAGACCCGGATCGCCTACGACCGCGAGGAGCGGGCCCGCCTCGGCCGGGAGCAGGGGGAGTACACGCAGGAGCACTTCGTGGGCCCGCACCGCGACCTGCTGGAGCGCTGGGCCGCCGCCCACGCCGCACGAGACAACGAGGAGACCCGATGACCACCCTGATCCCCACCGCCCTCGTCGGCAGCCTGCCGAAGCCCGGCTGGCTCGCCGAGGAGGAGACGCTCTGGTCGCCCTGGAAGCTCGAGGGGGAGCAGCTGCGCGAGGGCAAGCTCGACGCGCTCGCCCTCGCCGTGGCCGATCAGGAGCGTGCGGGCATCGACATCGTCTGCGACGGCGAGCAGACCCGCCAGCACTTCGTCACCACGTTCATCGAGCACCTCGGCGGCGTGGACTTCGACCGGCGTGAGACGGTGCGGATCCGCGACCGGTACGACGCGAGCGTGCCGACCGTCGTCGGGGAGGTGGGCCGACCGGCGCCGGTGTTCGTGGACGACGCGAAGGCCCTGCGCGCGCGGACGGACCGGCCCATCAAGTGGACCCTGCCCGGGCCGATGACCATGATCGACACCCTCGCCGACCGCCACTACGGCAGCCGCGAGAAGCTCGCGTGGGAGTTCGCGCGCATCCTCAACGAGGAGGCGCGGGAGCTGGCGGCGGTGGGCGTCGACGTCGTGCAGTTCGACGAGCCCGCGTTCAACGTGTTCTTCGACGACGTCCGCGACTGGGGCGTGGCGACGCTCGAGCGTGCGGCCGAGGGCCTGACGTGTGAGACGGCCGTGCACATCTGCTACGGCTACGGGATCAAGGCGAACAACGACTGGAAGGCCACGCTCGGGGAGGAGTGGCGCCAGTACGAGACGTCGTTCCCCCTGCTGCGCGAGTCCACGATCGACACGATCGCCCTGGAGCGGCACCACTCCCGGGTGCCGGCGGAGCTCATCGGCCTGCTGCGCGGCAAGAAGGTGATGGTCGGCGCGATCGACGTGGCGAGCGACGAGATCGAGACGCCCGAGGAGGTCGCGGCGACCCTCCGGGAGACCCTCGAGTTCGTGGACGCGGACAAGCTGATCGCGAGCACCAACTGCGGCATGGCGCCGCTGGCTCGCTCGGTGGCGCGGGACAAGACGGCGGCGCTCGTGGCCGGCGCGCGGATCCTCCGGGAGGAGCTGGGCGGGGAGTGAGGGGGGCCTGATGGCCTTGCCTGGCCGGCGGGGCCCCGCGTCAGGATCGTCTGCATGGATCCTGATGCGAGCCCCCGTGTCCGGCTCACCGCTGACGATCCCCGGCCGGGCAGTCGTCCCGCGACGTCGACCGAGGGGCCCCACCGACAGCTTGATCAGCGATCATCGCCGGAGCTGTGGGGCCGTCTGGTCGCTGCGGTGTTCGCCCTCGACGGCGTCGAGGAGGGCCACAGCACCGTCTCGCCAGCAACGTCGCGCGCCCTCCACCTGACAGGCCGGCCGGAGGAGCGCACCCCGGAGGTCAACCTCTCACCAGGCCGGCGCTGGGAGCCGGTGCACCTGCATGGGGTGGACGACACGTCAGTGCACCTCGTCCTGGCGCCCGAGCGCGGCGTCCGTCTGGCCGAGCTCGGATGGCTCGAACCGCATGGCTACGCGGACTTCGGCACGGAGTGGATGCTCTACGGTCCGCGGGACGAGGCAGAGCTGGCCGTCGTCGTCGGGATCATCGAGGAGTCGCTCGCCTACGCGCGCGGTTGACGCAGCGCCCCGGAGCGGGGAAGCGGACGCGAGAGGAAACTGCGAATTTTTCGTTTTCGCGGGTAGTCTTGTTCCATGACTGCGACGGTGAATGACAAGCACACGGTGCTGCCGCCGACGGACCTCGAGGAGATGCTCGACGTCGGCAGGTTCCTCGACGGCCTGACGCAGCCGGCCGCCCTGGTCGGCCCTGATGGGCAGAAGGTCCCCCTGCCGCCAGAGGCTTTCAACGTCCTGCGGGACGTCGTCGAGGCGATGCGGGTGGGCAAGGCCATCACGGTGGCACCCGTCGACCAGCTGCTCACGACACAGGAGGCGGCGAACTTCCTCGGCATCAGTCGTCCCACGCTGGTGAGGCTGCTCGAGGAGGGCGCGTTGCCGTACGAGAGGACGACCGGTGGTCGGCACCGACGCATCCGGCTCCAAGACGTCGTGTCCTATCAGCGGCGAAAGCGTGGGGAGCGGCGCGCCTCGCTGAGCGACCTCGTCGGGGAGGCCTCGTCTGCGGGGCTCTACGACCAGAAGGCGGAGTCCTACCGCGAGGCGTTGCGTCAGGCTCGCGCCGACCTCCGGGGTGAGCGCGGGTAGTGGCTCGTGCCGGAGGCGCGCTCCGGCGTCTACCGACTCATCCCCACACGCCGGAACCGGCGATGAGCCGGACCGCGAGCACCGCCATGACCACCGCGATCACCACGTCCACCACGCGCCACGCCTTCGGGTCGGCGAGCACCCGGGCCAGCAGGCGCGCGCCGTAGCCGAGCGCGGTGAACCACAGGACCGAGGCGGCGACGGCGCCGGCGGCGAAGACCCACCGCGCGTCGGGACCGTGCTGGTTGGCGAGGCTGCCCAGCAGCACCACGGTGTCCAGGTAGACGTGCGGGTTGAGCCAGGTCAGCGCGAGCGTGGTGGCGATGACCGAACCCGCGGTGCGCGGCGCCTGCTCGGCCACGAGCCCCTGCGGGCGCAGCGCGGCACGCAGGGAGGAGACCGCGAACCAGAGCAGGTACAGGGCACCGCCCCAGCGCAGCACCTCGAGCAGCCACGGCACGGCCTGCACGAGCGCGCCCACCCCGGCGGTGCCGGCCAGGATCAGCACGGCGTCCGAGGCCATGCACACCAGCACGACGGCGCCCACATGCTCTCGGCGCACGCCCTGGCGGAGCACGAAGGCGTTCTGGGCGCCGATGGCGACGATGAGGGCGAGTCCGGTGAGCAGGCCGGTGCCGGCGAGGGTCCACATGGGTGAGGACGCTAGAGCCCGGCCGGGCCTGAGCCAAACGAAGAGAACTGCAGGTGCCTAAGCTCTACTTCATGAACCTGGATCAGCTGCAGGCGCTACGTGCGATCGCCGACGAGGGCTCGTTCGAAGCGGCCGCGTACGAGCTCGGCGTCAGCGCCTCCGCGGTCAGCCAGCGCATCCGCGCCCTGGAGCGGGAGGTGGGCCAGGTGCTGCTCCGGCGCGGCACACCCTGCGAGCCGACCGAGGCCGGCATCGGCCTGGTGCGCGTGGCCCGGCACATGCGGGTGCTCGAACAGGAGGCGTGGGCCGGGCTGGGCCGCACGGCGGCCGGGCGCAGCGTCACCTCCCTGGCCGTGCCCGCCGACGTGCTGGGCACGTGGTTCGGGCCCGTCCTGGCCGAGGCCGCCGACTGGGACGACACGGTCCTGGACCTGCACGTCGAGGACCAGGACCACAGCGCCCGGCTGCTGCGCCGGGGCGAGGTGCTGGCCGCCGTCACCACGGAGCCGCAGCCGGTGCAGGGGTGTGCGGCGGAGCCGCTGGGGAGCATGCGCTACGTCCCGCTCGCCTCGCCCGCCCTGCTCGCCCGGCACGCGGCGGGCGACGTCGTCGACCTCGGCGCGATGCCCATGATGCGCTACAACGCGAAGGACGACCTGCAGCGCCTCGCGCTGAGCGGCGCCGGGCTGGACGTCGCCCCGCCCACGCACCTGGCGCCGTCGTTCGACGGGTTCCACCGGTCCGTCCGGGCCGGCCTGGGGTGGGGGATGCTCGTGGACGCCCAGGCCGTCGAGGACGTGCGCGCCGGCCGGCTGGTCCGCGTGCCCGGGCTCGACGACGTCCTCGTGCCCCTGTACTGGCAGGCGGCCACACTGCCCGTGACGCGCCTGGTGCGGCTCACGCGGGCGGTGCGGGAGGCGGCCCAGCGGACGCTCGAGCGGGGGTGAGGCGGCGCCGCGGGTCGCGGGCCGTCAGCGACGTCGCAGCGGTGCCGGCGCTTCCATGGACGCCTCGGCCAGCACGGGCCGGAAGCCCAGCGCCTCGTTGACGTCGAGCATGTGCCGGTTCTCCTCGGCGTTCCACGTGATGATCGCGCGGGCCCCGGGCAGCGCGTCGCGCACGGCGATGAGGTTCGCCGCCTTCACGCGCATGCCGAGGCGGTGGCCGCGGTGCTCGGGCAGCACGATGGTGTCCCACTGGTCGATGAGCCCGTCCGGGCGCGAGCGGGGCGCCACCAGCTCGCTCAGGGCAACGATCCGACCGGTGGCGCGGTGCCGCGCCACCGCGCGGAAGAGGCGCCCGGTCGTGAGGATCTGCTCGTCCATGCGACGCACGCGGGCCGCGTCCCACACCTGCTCCACCACGGTGCGTTCCCCGGAGGGCACGTCCGTGGCCATGCGGGCCTTGAGGACGGCAAGGTCGTCCTGCAGGGACGCGTCGGCCGCGCCCTCCCAGGCGTGGAGCTCGTAGTCCGACGAGACGCGTTCGGCCTCGGCCAGGGCGACGGCGGGGTCGATCCCCGGATCGGCGAAGTCATACCGGCTCACCCGCTCGGTCTGGACGAGCGCGAAGCCGTAGGACTGGGCGAGACGCACACCCGGATGCTCGGCGGGCGCCGCGCCGACGCCGTTGGGCGGGGTGAGCGCCCGTTGCCCGGCCACCGGCCGCGGCGTCAGCGGCCAGGTCTCGAAACGCGTGAGGCCGGCAGTGTCCAGGACGAGTCGCTCGGCCAGCGCGCGGCCGTGGCCGCGTCCGCGGTGCCGCGGGTGGACGTAGACGTTGAGGGCGGCCGCGTCAGGGTCGTCGACGTGGTTGATCAGGACGCGGGCGTAGCCGACCGCCTCGCCGTCGACGTACGCCAGGTAGCGGCGCTGCGTGTGGTCGGTCTCGGCGGCGGCCTGGATGAGCGCGTCCGTGGGGGTCTCATCCCACTCGGTCGTGCCGATCAGCTCGTGGTTGTACTCGTCTCCGAGGCGGCAGTAGGCCCGCCAGTGGGGGTCGTCCGACGAGGCGGGCAGGGGGAATTCGATGATGTCAGGCATGCGGTGACTGCTTTCTGCAGAAAGGGGTGGGCGCAGAGGCACCCGTCGAGCCGTGCTCGAGACGGGCGCGCGGGGAGGCCGGTGGTGGGTCGTCGGATCCACGGGGTCACTGCTGCTGCATCATGGGGTGAACTGTGTCACGACGCGGATCGGGGGGCAAGGGCTTTTGCCGGAGAGATGCAGGCAGATTCCACCTGATGCGCGGGGAACTCTTCGCAGGTCGGGCGGGATCCGGTCGGAGTGAAAACTGGGTGTCCAGGTGGGCGCCCCCGCGGGCCCCAGGGATCGCCCGAAACGTACGGGCGGCTGCCGCTCTAGCGGGTTGGTTGTGGCGAGCCGTGTGGCGGGCGGACAGGGCCGGAGGGGGCGCACACGGCGCATGGCGGGGCCCCTCGTCACAAACGACCGATTGTGCCGCCTGGGCGAGCTTGCCGGACGGGCGGGGCGATCCGTCGGCGCCCCGATTCTCTGATGGTTTAGCTCTGGGCGGGTTCGATCGCCCCGTTGACGAGCCGCACGACCTCGTGGGGGTCCTCGACCGTGACCATCACGCGCTCGTACTCCTCCTCCGGGCTCAGGGTGAAGACGACGACCTTCTCGTAGCCTGAGATGTTCCAGAACTGCTTGTTCCCGCCAGCGTGGAAGGTGCCGGAGAGCTTGTTCGGCAGACCCAGTCCGGGGCCACGCCACCCCTTGGGCTCGTTGCGCAGGTCTGGATCGTAGGTCGCGCCCAGGACGTGCTCCAGGGGGAACTGCAGCTTGCCAGTGAAGGACCACAGCTTGTCTAGGCCGGTGGGCTCAATGGTCAGGGTGCCATCCTTGATGGTGACCGTGTTGTTGCTCATGAGGTGCTCCTTTTCTGCGGGGTCGAGATGCCGGCTCGGGTGAACAGGCGCTCGGCGAGGACGGCGGGGGTGATGTGGAAGCGGGCGAGGACGGCGGCGACCTTCTGCTGTATGCGCTCATCGGACGGAGCAAGATCGGTCAGCGCCACCAGGCAGAGGTCCAGTCGGGTGGCGGGGTCGACTTCTGGCTCGCATACGTGGTCGAGGGCGCGCAGGAACAGGCCTTGCTTGCTGCCGAAGACGCCGTAGAGGCTGCTGCGGTTCACGCCCGTGGCCCGCACGAGGTCCTCGACGGAGGTGGCGTGGAACCCGCGGTTGCAGAAGACGTCTACCGCCGCGGCAATGGCGGTCGCTTCGTTGAACTCTCTGGGCCTGGGCATGGTTACAGAATGATCGTTCCAGAACGATCAGTCAAGACCGGAATGGCCTAGGGGGAGTTGGGTGCCAGCTGCGGGTCGGTTTCCAGCGGAGCGGGCCCCGCGTGGGAGCTGTCTGGCGAGGGTTGTGGCGAGGATTCAGTCCGCCCCACACGACCGTTTGCGCCCTTAGTCCGAACACGGAGAGTGGCTGGGCAGATGCGTCACGGGAGTTTTCGCCGAGGGGCCTCCCGGCGTGCGTCTGATGCGACACTGGCCGCATGAATATCGCTTGGACCAGACGGCCTAGGTGTTGTGGGTCATGAGG
>NZ_JXSP01000009.1:0-10754 GCF_000946635.1 Micrococcus sp. MS-ASIII-49 | reverse complement strand
CGAGATGGAACTCTACACACGAACCCCACCGAACACAAAATCAGGGGTGACACCCGGCGTGCAGCCCCGGGCGGACGGTCGGCTTCCGCGTGTTCTCGCGGATTCCTCGATGGCGTCCGACTCGGTTTGGCACTCCCGCGCCAAGACCGTCGATCGTGACGTGCACCACGCGTCAGGGCGTGACCGTCGAGTCCGGGTGCGGCTGGAGCCACAGGGTGGTCAGCGCCGGCACGTTCACCGTGACGTGGGCAGGCTGGCCCTGCCACTGGCCCTCATGGGCAGCGATCACCTCGGACTGGCCGGTCTGCTCCCGCCAGCCGTCACCGTGGAAGTCGGTTGAGTCCGTGTCCAGCACCACCGTCCACTCCCCCGCGGACGGCACCCCCACGCGCAGCCCCTGACGCGGCGACCCCGAGAGGTTGGTGATGCACAGCAGCGGGGCGCCGCCCGGTTCGGCGGCCGGGACCGCGGCGCCGTCGTCGTCGATCCGTGTCTCCGGCACCACCTGCGCCGCGGGCATGCGGAGGAACACGAGCGTGTTGCCGTCGGCGTCGCCGCCGTCCACCCACGAGAATCCCTCCGGGCTGTGGTCCAGCGACCACAGCGCCGGCTTGCTGCGGTAGAGCGCGTTGAGCTCCCGGATCGTCAGCTGGACCCCGCGGTGCGCCTCATCCCACGAGACGGGCCAGTCCAGGCCCTCGCCCTCGGACCACTCGCTCGGCTGCGCGTACTCCCCGCCCATGAACAGCAGCTGCTTGCCGGGGTGCGCCCACATGTACCCGTAGTAGGCGCGCAGGGTCGCCAGCTGCTGCCGTCGGTCGCCCGGGATGCGGCCCAGCAGGGAGCCCTTGCCGTGGACGACCTCATCGTGGGACAGCGGCAGCACGTAGTTCTCCGAGTAGGCGTACACCATGGAGAACGTCCACTGCTCGTGGTGCCACCGGCGGTTGACCGGGTCCTGGGACAGGTAGGCCAGGGTGTCGTGCATCCAGCCCATGTTCCACTTCTTGCCGAAGCCGAGACCGCCCGCGTCCACGGGAGCGCTCACCCCGGAGAAGGCCGTGGACTCCTCCGCGATCATGTGGACGCCGGGGTGCAGGCGGTACACGGTCGCGTTGACCTCGCGCAGGAAGTCGATGGCCTCGAGGTTGTGGTTGCCGCCGTGCACGTTGGGCTCCCACTGCCCGTCCTCGCGCGAGTAGTCCAGGTAGAGCATCGAGGCGACGGCGTCCACGCGCAGCCCGTCGATGTGGAACTCGCCGAGCCAGTAGAGCGCGTTGGCCACGAGGAAGTTGCGGACCTCGGTGCGGCCGAAGTCGAACACGAGGGTGCCCCAGTCGGGATGTTCGCCCCGCCGCGGGTCCGGGTGCTCGTACAGGGCGGTCCCGTCGAAGCGCGCGAGCGCCCACTCGTCCTTCGGGAAGTGCGCCGGCACCCAGTCCACGATGACGCCGATCCCCGCCCGGTGGAGCGCGTCCACCAGGTGCTTGAACTCGTCCGGGGAGCCGAACCGGGAGGTGGGGGCGTAGTAGCCGGTCACCTGGTAGCCCCAGGACCCGCCGAACGGATGCTCCGCGACCGGCAGGAACTCCACGTGCGTGAACCCGAGCCACTGCACGTACTCCACGAGCTGCTCGGCCAGCTCGCGGTAGTCCAGCCCGGGCCGCCACGAGCCCAGGTGCACCTCGTAGATGCTCAGCGGGCGCTCGTGCGGGTCCGTGAGACGGCGGCGCTCCATCCAGGTGCGGTCCCCGAAGGCGTAGTCGGACTCGAGCACACGCGAGGCCGTGGCCGGCGGGACCTCCGTCCAGCGGGCCATCGGGTCCGCCTTCTGCCGCCAGAGCCCGTCCCGGCCGAGGATCTCGAACTTGTAGCGGTCGCCGTGACCGACGCCGGGCGCCAGCAGCTCCCACACGCCGGAGGAGCCGAGGGACCGCATGGCGTGGGTCCGGCCGTCCCAGCCGTTGTGGTCGCCCACCACGCGCACGGCCCGCGCGTTCGGCGCCCAGACCGCGAAGGCCGTGCCGACGGCCTCGTCGGCGGAGGTGCGGACCACGCGGGCGCCGAGCACCTCCCACAGCCGTTCGTGCCGGCCCTCCCCGATCAGGTGCAGGTCCAGCTCGCCGAGCGTGGGCAGGTGCCGGTACGCGTCGTCCTGCTCCTGGACGGGGCCGGTCGTGCCGTCCTCGGTCTCGTACGCCACCTCGACGCGGTAGTCGCCCGCGGCGGCCCCGGCCACCCGGGGCGTCGGGGCCACGCCCGCGAACACGCCGTCGTGCTCGTGCGTCAGCTCCACCCGCTGCCCGTCGCCGGCGCGGACCACCGTGACCGTGCGCGCCAGCGGGCGCAGCACGCGGTAGGTGACCGCGGCGCCGTCGGGATGCGGGTGGGCGCCCAGCACGGTGTGCGGATCGTGGTGCCGGCCCTGCGCGACGGCGGCCAGCACCTCCGGGTCCACGGCGAGCGGGGCGACGGCGGGACGGGGGGCGGCGGACGGGGTCATGGCGATTCCTGTTCTGGGGACGGCGGGCGTCGGGAGCGGCTCAGCCGTTCCGGACGACCCGCAGGACATGGGCGGGCTCGACGTGGGGGTCCAGGCGGACGTACGGGGTGCGGCCCCACCGCCAGCGCTGGCCGGTGAGCAGGTCCTCCACCTCGACGGCCCCGGACGCGTCGCGGTCCTCGGGGCGCAGACGCAGCGCCTCGAGGTCCAGGTCCAGGGTCGCCTCGACGACGTCGTGCGGGTTCGTGGTGACGACGACGATCAGGGTGTCCTCCGCGGGACCGGCGTCGGTGACCGCCTCGGCGTCCCGGTGCGCACCCTCGGGCCGGGCCGAGCGCGTCTTCGAGAACACGAGCAGGTCAGGGTGCGTCGAGGCGTGCAGGGTCAGGTTCTGCAGGTCGCCCAGCGCCGGGTGCGCCGCGCGGATCTCATTGAGCCGGGTGAGGTACGGGGCGAGCGAGGCACCCGCGGCCTCCGCGCCCTCCCAGTCCCGGGGGCGGTACTCGTACTTCTCGTTGTCGATGTACTCCTCCGCGCCCGGCCGGGCCACGTGCTCGAACAGCTCGAACCCGGCGTAGACGCCCCACAGCGGGCTGGCCGTGGCGGCGACGACGGCGCGGATCCGGAACGCGCCCGGGCCGCCGTGCTGCAGGTACTCCGTGAGGATGTCCGGCGTGTTGACGAAGAGGTTGGGGCGATAGAACGCCGGCGTCTCGTGCGAGATCTCCTGGAGGTACTCCGCAAGCTCCTCGGCCGTGTTCCGCCAGGTGAAGTACCCGTAGGACTGCTGGAACCCGACCTTGCCCAGGGCGTGCATCATCGCGGGACGGGTGAAGGCCTCGGCGAGGAACACGACGCGCGGCTCCTCGGCGCGGACCTTCGCGATCAGCCACTCCCAGAACCACAGGGGCTTGGTGTGCGGGTTGTCCACGCGGAAGATGTGCACGCCGCGGGCCACCCAGCCCCGCACCACGTCCAGCACCGCCTGGGCGAGGCCGCCCGGGTCGTTGTCGAAGTTCAGCGGGTAGATGTCCTGGTACTTCTTCGGCGGGTTCTCCGCATACGCGATGGTGCCGTCCACGCGGGTGGTGAACCACTCCGGGTGCGCGGCGACCCACGGGTGGTCCGGGGAGCACTGCAGGGCCAGGTCCAGGGCCACTTCGAGGCCCTCGTCCGCGGCCGCGGCCACGAACGCCTCGAAGTCCTCGACGGTGCCCAGGTCCGGGTGCACGGCGTCGTGCCCGCCCTCGGGCCCACCGATCGCCCACGGCGAGCCCGGGTCCTGCGGCCCGGCCGTCAGCGTGTTGTTCGGACCCTTGCGGTGCGTGGTGCCGATCGGGTGGATCGGCGGCAGGTAGACCACCTGGAAGCCCATCCGGGCGACCGCCGGGAGCCGGTCGGCCGCCGTCGCGAAGGTGCCAGAGGACCACGTGCCGGAGGCCTCGTCGAAGCGGGCGCCCTCGGAGCGGGGGAAGAACTCGTACCAGGCGCCGCGGCCGGCGAGCTCGCGCTGCACGTCCAGCGGGTAGAGCTCGGAGCTCGTGAGGTGCTCCCGCACGGGGCGGGCGTGGAGGACGGCGGACACCTCCGCCGACTCGGCGGAGGCCAGGCGCTGGGCCGGGATGAGCGACTCGTCCTCGAGGCCGCGAACGACCTCCTCGAACACGGCGCGGTCCTCGGCCGAGCGCTCCGCGTCCTCGGCGGCCCGGCGGAACAGGGCGGCGCCCTCGGCGAGCATCAGCTCCACGTCGACGCCGGCGGCGATCTTGACGGTGGCCGCGTGCTTCCACGTGCCCACCGGATCGTCCCAGCCCTCGACCACGAACTGGTGCAGGCCCGGCTCGGCGGGCCGCAGCGTGGCCACGACCTCGTCCAGGCCGGGCCGGCCCGGACGCATCTGCACGCGCTGCACCTCGGCGCCGGCCGGGTCGAACAGGCGGACGGTGGCGCGCACGGAGTCGTGGCCCTCGCGGAACACGGTCGCGCGGACGGGGATGTCCTCGCCGACCACGGCCTTCGCCGGGAACCGGCCGTCCAGCACCACGGGCTGCACGTCCGTCACCGGGATACGCCCCGTGACGGTCTGGAGGCGGACATCGGCTGCGGTGGCGCTCTGGGTGTCGGGCTTCACGGTGCTCACGCCACGACGCTACCCCGCGGCCGCGCCGGTGAGAACGGCCGGCCCGCCCGCCCGCCGTGGGGGGCGGAGGGGCGGGCCGGGGACGGGGCGCCGGACGGGACGCTCAGGACAGCATGGTCTTGTCGTCCACGACGGCGCCCTTGATCTTGCCGAACTCGGCCAGCAGGTCCGCCGGGGTGCGCCCGGCCTTCTCCTGCTCGTCCAGCTCGAGGATGATCCGGCCGTCGTGCATCATGATCAGCCGGTTGCCGACCTCGAGGGCCTGGGACATGTTGTGCGTGACCATCAGCGTGGTGAGCCGGTGCTCGGCCACCACCTGCCGGGTCAGGCGGGTCACCAGCTCCGCCCGGGACGGGTCCAGGGCGGCGGTGTGCTCGTCCAGCAGCAGGATCTTCGGTCCGGAGAACGTGGCCATGAGCAGGCTGAGCGCCTGACGCTGGCCACCGGAGAGCAGCCCGACCTTGGCGGTGAGGCGGTTCTCCAGGCCGAGTTCGAGCTTCGTGAGCTCGTCGCGGAACATCGCGCGCCGGGCGCGGGAGACGCCCCGCGAGAGCCCGCGGGCGTGCCCGCGTCGCCAGGCCAGGGCCATGTTCTCCTCGATCGTGAGATTCGGGGCCGTGCCCGCCGTCGGGTCCTGGAACACCCGGCCGATCGAGGCCGCGCGGCGGTGGTCCGGCATGCGGGTGACGTCCTTGCCGCCCACGGCCACGGTGCCGGTGTCCGGGAGCAGCTTGCCGGCGATCGTGTTCAGGATCGTGGACTTGCCGGCGCCGTTGGAGCCGATCACGGTGACGAAGTCGCCCTCGGCCAGGTGCAGGTCGATGCCCCGCAGGGCGCGCCGCTCGTTGACGGTGTTCGGGAAGAAGGTCTTGGAGACCTGTGAGATCTCAAGCACGGGGGGCCTCCTCGGAGACGGATGCGGCGGGGGTGGCGCCGCCCGGCTCGCCAGTCAGGGGCATGCCGGCGGTGGCCGGAGCGGCGGCGGCCGGCGCCGGGGTCGCGGCCGTGCCCCGCGTGCGCAGGCTCAGGCGCCTGGCGAAGCCGAAGCGCGGCAGCAGCAGGGCCACGACGACGAGGGCCGCGGAGATCAGCTTCATGTCGTTCGGGCTCAGGCCCGCGTTGAGGGCGAACTGGATGATCAGGCGGTAGAGCACGGCGCCGACGATCACGGCGAGCGTCGCCCAGAAGACCGTGCGCTGGCCGAACACGGCCTGGCCCACGATCACGGACGCCAGGCCCACGAGGATGAGGCCGATGCCCATGGAGATGTCCGCGAAGCCCTGGTACATGGCCAGCAGGGAGCCGCCGAGGGCCACGAGGCCGTTGGAGATCATCAGGCCGAGGATCTTCATCCGGTCCGTGGAGACGCCGTACGAGCGGATCATCTCCTCGTTGTCACCGGTCGCCTGCAGGGCGAGGCCCAGGTCCGTGTGCAGGAACCAGTCGAGGATCAGCTTCACCACGAACACACCGAGGAAGAGCACGAGGATCGAGCCCCAGTTCCGGGCCAGTCCCAGGTCGCCGAGCCACGTGAACAGGGTGTCCTGGCCGAGCAGGGGGATGTTGGCCTTGCCCATGATCCGCAGGTTGATCGAGTAGAGCGCGATCATCGTGAGGATGCCGGCGAGCAGGCCGTCGATCCGGCCCTTCGTGTGCAGCAGGCCGGTGACGAGGCCCGCGAGCGCGCCCGCCACGAAGGCGGCGAGCATGGCCAGGGGCACCGGCGTGCCGCCCGTGATGAGCACGGCGGCCGTGGCGGCGCCGGTGGTGAACGAGCCGTCCACCGTGAGGTCGGGGAAGTCGAGGATGCGGAAGGTCAGGTACACGCCGAGCGCGACGACGGCGTAGATCAGACCCAGTTCCACTGCGGTCAGCATGGGGCGGGTGCCTTTCGGGCGGTGCGAGGGGGGACGGACGACGGCGGGACGGGGTGGGCCGGCCGTCGACGTGCTCCGCGGCGGCCCGGACCACGAGGTCCGGGCCGCCGCGGAGGCGGGCAGGCGCGGGATCAGCCCTCGACGAGCTGATCGGCCCTGTCCGTGAGCTCGGCGGGGATCTCGACGCCGTAGGCCTCGGCGGCCTTCGGGTTCAGCACGAGCTGCAGGTTGGCCGGGTCGGCGTAGCCCACGGGCAGCTCGGCCGGCTTCGCGCCGTCCTTGAGGATCTTCACGGCCATCTCGCCGGCCTGCTTGCCGTGCGCCTCGTAGTCGATGCCGTACGTGCCCAGGGCACCGCGCTCCACGGAGTCGATGTCCGCCGAGATGACGGGGATGCGCTGCTCCTCGCCGTAGCCCACCACGGTCTCCAGCGCCGAGACGACGGCGTTGTCCGTGGGCACGTAGATGCCGTCCACGCCGGACAGGGACTGCACGCCCTGCTGGACCTCGGACGAGTTGGTGATGGTGGCCTCCTTGACCTCGAGGCCCAGCTCCTTGCCGGCCTCCTTGGCCTGGTCCACCTGGACCTTGGAGTTGGCCTCGCCGGAGTTGTAGACGATGCCGACGGTCGTGGCGTCCGGCTTCACGTCCTTGAGCAGCTGCAGCTGCTCCTTGACCGGGTTGCGGTCCGAGACGCCGGTGACGTTGCCGCCCGGGGCCTCGTCCGAGGCCACGAGCTCAGCGCCCTTCGGATCGGTGACCGCCATGAACACGACCGGCTTGTCCTTCACGGCCGAGGCGGTGCCCTGCGCGGCGGGGGTCGCGATCGCGGCCACGAGGTCGACGTCCGCGTCGTTGGCGAAGGTGGAGGCGATGGAGGTGACGGTGGCCTGCTCGCCCTGGGCGTTCTGCTCCTCGAACGTCACGTCCAGGCCGGCGTCCTCGAACGCCTCCTTGAAGCCCTCGGCCGCGCCGTCGAGCGCCGGGTGGGAGACGAGCTGGTTGATGCCCACGGTGTAGGAGCCCTCGCCGCCGGCGGCGGAGGAGGAGCCGGAGCCGCCGGAGCCGGAGTCGCCGCACGCCGTGAGCCCGAGGGCGACGACGGCGAGGGCGGCGGTGAGGGGGAGGGAGCGGTGCTTCATGAGACGGACCTCGTTCTGATGGTGCGGTGCGGGATGCGCTCGCCGACGGGGGCCCGTCGGACACAGTGCAGACACTGTGCGCGGTGACGCGCGTCACGGGCAAGACGTGGGCGTGTCCACGCGACATCCTGCCATGTGATGGGCATCACGGTGGACACTCTGCCCCGCTGGGCTTCGTGTGCGACCCCCGCGTCCCCGCCCGGCCGTCATCCCGGGCGGGACGCCGTGGAGGTCAGCGCCCGCCGGCGCGCTGCACCGAGATCTCGTACAGGGAGATGCCCACCGCCATCGAGGCGTTGAGGGACTCCATCGTCGAGTCGATCGGGATGGACACGATCTGCTGGCAGTGCTCCCGCACCATGCGGGACAGACCCTTGCCCTCGGCCCCCACCACGAGCACGAGCGGCTCCGTGGCCAGGGCGAGCCCGGGCAGGGAGACGTCCCCGCCGCCGTCGAGGCCCAGCACGAAGTAGCCGGCCCTGTGCAGGTCGACGAGGGTGGTGTTCAGGTTGCCGGCCTGGGCCACGGGCACCCGCGCGGCCGCGCCGGCCGAGGTGCGCCAGGCGGTGGCGGTCACGCCGACGGAGCGCCGCTCGGGCACGATCACGCCGTCCGCGTCGAACGCGGAGCCGGCCCGGATGATGGCGCCGAGGTTGCGGGGGTCGGTGATGCCGTCGAGCGCGATCAGCAGCGGCGGGGTCCGCAGGTGCCCCTTCTCGTGCTTCGCGAGCGCGTCGAGGGCCAGGGCCGTGGCGTCCGCGTACTCATAGGGCGGGATCTGCAGCACGATGCCCTGGTGCACGGCCTCGCCGGAGAGGCGGTCCAGCTCCGGCTTGGTGTTCTCCAGGACCGGCACGCCCTGTTCGAGGCAGAGGCGCAGGGCCTCCTTGACGCGGTCGTCCATCTCGATGCGCACGGCCACGTGCAGCGCCTTGGCCGGGATGCCCGCGCGCAGCGCCTCGAGCACGGGGTTGCGACCGGAGACCGTCTCGTCCGTGAGCTTCACGCGGCCGCGGACCTGGTCCTTCACGGGGCCGCGCTTGGCGGCCGAGCGCTCGGCCAGCTGCTTGGCGCGGTGCGCCTTGTGGTAGACCCGGTCCTCGGCCTTGGGGGTGGGTCCGCGGCCCTCGAGCGCCTTGCGGCCGTGGCCGCCGGTGCCCTTCATGGGGCCCTTCTTGCCCTTGGGCTTGCGGGATCCGCCGGAGCGGGGGGCGGTGGACATGGCGGGACTCCTGCGGGCCGGGGACGGGGGCGGCGGCACGCGGGGCGCCGCCGGATCGCCCTCCAGTCTAGGTGTCAGTCCGCCAGGCGCCATGTGGCGCCGTCGGCGCCGTCCTCCACCACGACGCCGGCCGCGGCCAGCGCATCGCGGATGCGGTCCGCGGTGGCCCAGTCCTTGTCCGCGCGGGCCTGTGCCCGCGCCTCGATCTGCGACCGGACGAGCGAGTCGAGGGCGTCCGACACCGGGCCGGCCGCGGCGTCGTCGCCCTCGGGCACGTCGTCCAGGCCCAGCACCGCGGTCATGGCCTCCACCTCGGCCAGGCGGGCGGCCGCGGCGTCGAGGTCCTGCCCGGCCAGCGCCGAGTTGCCGGCGCGCACGGCCTCGTGCAGGGCCGCGAGCGCCTGGGGCACGTTGAGGTCGTCCTCCATGGCGGTGCGGAAGGCGGCGGGCACGCGGTCCGCGAGCGCCCCGTCGGGGGCGGGCGGGACGGCGCCGGCGGCGCGGGCGCGGGCCGTGAAGCCCTCGATGCGCTCGACGGCGGCCTCGGCCTCGTCGAGGGCGCCGGGCCGGTAGTCGAGCTGGGAGCGGTAGTGGGCCTGCCCCAGGAAATAGCGCACCGCCGTCGGGCGGGCCATGCCGAGCATCTCCTCGGGGGAGATCGTGTTGCCCACGGACTTGGACATCTTCTCGCCGCCGTAGGTGACGAGCCCGTTGTGCAGCCAGAAGCGGGCGAAGCCGTCACCGGCGGCCGCCGACTGGGCCAGCTCGTTCTCGTGGTGCGGGAACCGCAGGTCCAGGCCGCCGCCGTGGATGTCGAACTCGGCGCCGAGGTACTTCGTGGACATGGCCGAGCACTCCAGGTGCCATCCGGGGCGGCCGGCGCCCCAGGGCGACTCCCACACGGCGGTGGCGGGCTCGCCGGGCTTGGCGCCCTTCCACAGGGCGAAGTCGCGGGGGTCGCGCTTGCCGCGCGGGTCGGCGTCGGGGGCGTCCTGCATGTCCTCGACGCGCTGGCGGGTGAGCTCGCCGTAGCGCTCCCAGGACCGGACGTCGAAGTAGACGTCGCCCGAGCCGTCCTGCGCGGGGTAGGCGTGGCCGCGCTCCATCAGGCGCTCGATGAGCGCGAACATCTCGGGCACGTGGCCGGTGGCGCGCGGCTCATAGGTGGGACGGCGGACGCCGAGGGCGAGGTAGGCGGCGTCGAACGCCTTCTCGAACCGGTAGGCCAGGGCCCACCACGGCTCGCGGGCCGGGTAGAGGTCCGAGGCCTCGAAGCCGGCCTCGTGGGAGGCGGCCGAGCGGTCGAGGATCTTGTCGTCGATGTCCGTCACGTTCCGCACCGAGGTGACGCGCAGCCCGGTGGCCTCGAGCCAGCGGATGAGGATGTCGAACACGATCGCGCTGCGCACGTGGCCCACGTGCGGCATGCCCTGCACCGTGGCCCCGCAGTAGTACACCGACGCCTCGCCGGGCACGAGGGGCTCGAAGTCCCGGATCTGCGCGGTGCGGGTGTCGTAGAAGCGCTGGGCCATGGGGGCGCGGTCCTTCCGGAGGGGCGGGGTCCTGACGGGGCTCTGCCAGCCTAGTCGGTGCGCCGACGCGGGCTCAGGCCGCGGGGACGACGAGCGCGGTCGCGATCCCGACCAGCCCCTCCCTGCGCCCGATGAACCCCAGCCGGTCCGTGGTGGCGGCGGAGACGGACACGGGGGCCCCGCCGAGGGCGGCGGAGAGGGCGGCCTCCATCTCCGCGCGGCGCGTGCCCACCTTGGGCCGGGGTGCGACCACCTGGACCGCCACGTTCCCGACGGCGAGGCCCGCCTCCGTCAGCAGGCGCAGCACCTCGCGGAGCATGTCCGCGCCGGAGGCGTCC
>NZ_JXSP01000008.1:0-330 GCF_000946635.1 Micrococcus sp. MS-ASIII-49 | reverse complement strand
TGAGCGCCGCGGCGTCGAGCGTGGGGTCCGTGCGCACGGCCTCGTGGGCCGCCAGCAGGGTGTCCAGGTCGAAGCCCTGCGGCGTCTGGATCGCGCGCAGTCCGGCGCGGGCCGGCGTGGCCGCGACGACGTCGACGCCGCCCCGTCCGGGGGTGACCTGCTTGACGGTGTCCGTCAGCGGCAGGCCCGGGACCGCGGCGACCGCGCCGGTCTCGAGCGCCGCCGTGACGGCCCCGAACACGCTCGGCGGGGTCAGCGCGCGGGCCGCGTCGTGGACGAGGACGCGGCGGGGCGCCCCCGCCGGGGCGAGGTCGGCCAGAGCGCGGGAGG
>NZ_JXSP01000007.1:0-7232 GCF_000946635.1 Micrococcus sp. MS-ASIII-49 | reverse complement strand
CAGCTTTTCATGGCCGCTTACAAATGGCCGGGGAATCACCCTGTTCGCCTTTCAGCACGAGCTGAGCACCCGCGATAAGCGGGGGGCCGTCGATCTGATCTGTGAGACCTTCCCTCGCCTCTCCCGCTCCTGGGCTAAGCGCCACCTTGCCCGCATTCAGGACATGGACGGGGCGCGTCTGGGGGAGTTCATCGCCGCTGCTGATCCCGTGGTCTACATGCGCCGTCTGCGCACCCTCGACCCCACCGGCGACACCGCCGCCCGCAACGTGGACCGTGAGCGGGCGGGGGTGATCGCCCAGTGAAGCCCCTGGACATGACAGAAGGCCGCCCCGCTCGCCACGGGGCGACCTTCTCCGAGATCGCCAACCCTGCCACCACCAACGGCCAGGTTCACACTGCAAGTCTACCGGACGCCGCCGATCTGTTGGAGGGCGTTTTCGTCGTCCTGGTGGCGCGCAAGGTGGACGGGGAGACCCGTTACCGGCGGCGCATCTTCCTGGATCTGCGCGCAGCTGAGCGTCACGCCGCGCGCCAGACCATGAACGGTCACCGCACGGCGGTCACGCTGTGCCGTCTCGCCCCCGTGCACGAGTTCGCCGGGGGGTGGTCCGCATGAGCGCCGCGCTGATCGACACGGCCCGACAGATGCACGCTGCCGGGGTGAACGTGATCCCCGTCCGCCACGACGGCACCAAGGCCCCCGCGCTGAAGGCGTGGCAGTCACACCGGACGACCGCCGCCGACCTCGACGCATGGTTCGGCGGGGACGATCCCCGCCACCGGGCTATCGGGGCCGCGTGCGGTGCCCTCTCCGGCGGTCTGGAGATGCTGGAAATCGAAGGCGCTCATGTCGGGCTGCTGGAGGACGTGGGACGCGCCGCCGGGGCTGCTGGGCTGCTGGAGCTCTGGGAGCGCGTGAACGGGGGATGGTGCGAACGGTCCCCGTCTGGCGGAGTCCACTGGTTCTACCGCGTGGAGGGCATGGACGTGCCTGGCAACGTGAAGCTCGCCACCACCGAAGCCCGGCAGACCATCGCGGAGACGCGGGGCCAGGGCGGGCAGGTGGTCCTCGCCCCCTCCGGTGGGACCACGCACAAGACGGGCCGGGCGTGGGAGCGCCTGGACGGTGGGCCGGCTACGGTGCCGACGCTGACCGCTGCTGAGCGCGAGACGCTGCACGGGCTGTTCAGGGCACTGGATCGCGCGCCCGCCCGCACGGTGGAGCATCGGCCCGCGCCGACACTGGCACCGGCTGACGGGGCGCGTCCTGGCGACCTGTACGCGGCCCGCACGACCTGGGATGAGCTGCTGACCCGCCACGGCTGGCAGGTCCACCACCGGGCCGGAGCGGAGACGCATTGGACCCGTCCGGGCAAGTCCACCGCCGAGGGGCCGAGCGCCACCACGCGCGAGGACGGGGGTCTGTACGTGTTCAGCACGTCCACCGCGTTCGACCCGGAAACGCCGTATTCCAAGTTCGGTGCCTACGCCGTGTTGGAGCACGGGGGAGACCATGCCGCCGCCGCCCGTGCGCTGGCCGCTGACGGGTTCACGGAGCGTCCGGTGGCCCCGAGGACCGCCCCGGCCCCCGAGGCCGTCACGGAGGCACCTGTGGACGTGGAGCGGTACAGCCGGGATCGCGCGATTGCGGAGGCGGCCGAGCGTCTGCGAGTCACGGAGGCGGCCCGGCGCATGGTGTCCGCTGAGCGTGCAGCTCAGGCCCCGCCGCCGGCACCTGTGGACCTGGGAGAGTTCATCGCCGCCCACGCAGACGATGAAGCCTCCTGGCTGCTGGAGGACCTGTGGCCCCTGGGAGGGCGGGTCATGCTGACCGCCCCGGCCAAGGGGGGCAAGACGACCATGATGGGGAATCTTGTCCGCACCCTGGCTGATGGTGCCCCGTTCCTGGATCGGTTCGCCCCGGTGAACCTGTCCGAGACGGGCGGGCGCGTGGTGCTGCTGGACACGGAGATGACGGAGGGCCACCTGGCCCGCTGGCTGCGGGCCGTGCAGGTGCGCCACCCGGAGCGGGTCCGCGTGGTGTCACTGCGCGGGCGGGTTCAGACGCTGGACCCCACGGAGCCGGCCAATCGTGCCCAGTGGGCGCGCATCCTCGCCGGAGCGCAGACGGTCATCCTCGATCCGGTGGGGCCGGTTCTGGCCGCGCTGGGGCTGGAGGAGAACTCATCGACGGACGTTGGCGGGTTCTTCACGGGCTGGGATGCGCTCATGGCCGAGGCGGGCGTACAGAACAGCCTGATCGTCCACCACCACGGCCACGGCGGGGAGAGGGCGCGCGGCTCGTCCAAGTTCGCGGACTCCTGCGACGCGCTGTGGACGCTGACCCGCAAGGGTGACGCCGACGACGCGCCCCGATACTTCAGGGCGATGGGCCGAGACGTGAGCGTCCCGGAGGGCGTCCTGGAGTTCACGCCCTCAACCCGCGCCCTGAGCTACGCCGAGGGCAACCGCGTGCCGTCCGATGCCGAGGCGCACGACCGCAAGGTGGCCGAGGTCATCGCGGCAATGGACGCGGCCCGAGTCGCCGCTGACGTGACCCGGGAGCAGCTGCGCGAGTTCCTGCGAGAGCGGGGCATGAAGGCCCGTAATGAGGTGCTGGCCGAGGCTATCCGTAAACGGAGAGAAAGGCAGTGAAATGCTCCGCTTATTGTCCCCGATCCCCGGGGACAGCCCGTCCGGGACAGCCGGGGACAGAGGGTGTTCGGGACAGACCCGAACCGCATGTTCTAGCCGCTGCACGCCGCTGCCACTGTCCCCGGGACAATCCGGGACAGCCGTGTCCCCGTCCCCGTCTCTATAGACGGGGACACGGGGACAGAGACCGCACCTGACCACTTCAACAGACCCCCAGACGGCCCCGAGCGCACCACGCGCCGGGGCCGTCGTCGTCCCGAGGAGGACACCACCAATGACCACCCGCGCATCCGAGATGGACAACCTGCGCGCCGCCGTCCGTTTTCACGCAGACCGAAATGATCGCATCCGCAAACGCGCCGAGGACGCCGAGGCCAAGGTGCGCGAGCTGCGCGCCGAGGTGAACCGGCTGCGCGCCGAACGTCAGGAGGCCCACCCGTGAGCACCCCCTCCCGGCCCACACCGAAACACGCCGCCACCACGGCACTGGAACGCGTAGCCGCCGAACTCGCCTACCTGCGCAACGAGTGCCACAGCATCCGCTACGCCCTCGACGTAGCCCGGGAGCGCGCATGAGAGCCCGCCCGGGATACACCGACGCCGACGTGCGCCGGTTCATCGCCCTCGCACGAGGCGGACGCGACCGACGCGCCGAGCTGCTGGACGCCATGAGGCGACACCCCGCCGGGAAGGGGGCACGCGCACCCCGCCCAGACCATCCCCCCATGACGAACGCGGACGGCACACCCGCCGAGCTGCTGGACGCCACCGACCCCGAGCACCACAACTGACCGTCCAAGGAAGGACACGCACCATGACCACCAACCCCATCTCTGAGATGACCACTGAGCAGCTGACCAAGCTTGCCCAGACCGCCGACCAGGCCCACGCATCCGTGAATGACGCAGCCCAAAAGGCGCGCACCGCAGCACAGAAGAAGGTGGAAGCCGCACTGTCCGAGGCCGAGGCCGCACAGGCCGAACTCGCCCGGCGCAGGGATGCCGAGGCCCAGCGCATCCAGGACCGCCGCCGGGCATTCGCGCACCACCTGCTCAACGCGGGCGGGATCGAACGACTGGCCGAGGAGAACCGGGCCGACCTGAAAGCGGCACAGGAAGCCCTCATCGCCGCACTGGAGGCCGACCCGGTCATGCGCGCCACTGGACGCTACCTCTCCATCGCGCGCCGCTCAGAGTCCATCCGGTCCCTGCTGCACGAGGCTGCCGTGGCACTGGGGCAGGAACTGCCCGCCAGCCTGGCGAACTACCGCGCCCCCAGCGGGGCCGACTTCGACACGCACCACCGCCGCGTCCTGGACCGGCTGACGTTCACCTACGCCGATGAATGGGCCGAGACCATGCAGGACACGGCCCAGGCCAGCATCACCGGAGACGACGCCACCCTGGACAAGTACGTGCCCACCGCCGCTGAACGGCACGCCGAGAACGAGGCCGCACGCCTGGCCGCGCTGGCCGAATTCAAGGCGGGCGAGAACGTGGAGCGCGTCGTCACCTACCCCGACGTGCCCGGGTCCCCGTTCCTGCATTACAGGGTCATCCAGTGGCGGGACAGCTACACCGGGCAGACCGTCCCCGACGCCGCGCCCGACGCTGGCCCCGGACCGGAGGGCATCCTCGCCGGACTCCACCACTGGGTGCCCGTCCACGAGGCAACCGCCGAGGACGTGGCCGCAGCCGTAGAGGCCGAGACCATCAGCATTCGATCCGCCGAGTTCTACGGCCTCCCGCTGCCCTCGACTCACCAGGGCTGACCACGCACACCACGCACACGGCGACGGCTCACGCACACAGCGTGGGCCGTCGCCGCTACTGCAAGGAGCAACAGACATGGCACGCGCTAAACGCATCTGCCCGAGGCCAGGTTGCCCACGTCCCGCCGTGGGCCGCTACTGCCCGGAGCACAACAAGGAGTACGAACAGAAGCGGGGCACCGCGACTGCCCGGGGCTACGGGGCCGCGCACAGACGCGCCCGCGCCGAATGGGATGCACGAGTCCAACGCGGCGGGCTGTGCTGCCAGCGCTGCGGCGGACCCATCACACCCGGCGAACCCTGGCACCTGGACCACGACGACCACGACCGCACGCGGTATCTCGGACCATCACACGCGCGCTGCAACAACGCGGCAGGCGGACGACGCGCGCACCTCTATGACTGACTCACCGGGGGCCAGGGGGAGCCACCGGCTGGGGGGGGTCACCAGCACCGTCGGCGAGGTGTCTGAGATGTTCGCCGAGCAGATGGACCCAACCGATTCGACGCAAGGAGGTGCCGGAATGCCCGGCCCGATGCCAAATCCGACCAAACCGAACTCGCGGCGACGCGCCACGGGAACGCGCTCAAACCTCACTGAGCTGCCCGCTGAGGGCTGCGATCTGCCCGTGCCGGCCCTGCCGAAGATGCGGGACTGGTCCCGTGAAGAGCGCGCCCTGTGGAAGAATCTGTGGCAGTCGCCGCAGGCGACGCAGTGGGATGACTCATTCATCGCCGCTGTGGCCGCGTACATCGTCCATGCGACGGCGGTCTATGGGGGTACCGCGTCCGCCTGGCAGGCCCAGGAGATGCGCCACCTAGGGGCACAGCTGGGGCTCACGCCGGCGGGGATGCTCGCGTTGGGTTGGGTGGTCCGCAGTGAGTAAACGCAGGCTTGCCCGGCGTGACCTCGTGGCCCCGGTGATACCCGCTGCGACCGATCCGAACCGGCTCACGCAATGCTCATTCACGACCTCCCACGGGCCGGTGCGCGTCTGGAGCGCGGGCGGTGTCCCGTACCGGCTGCGCGTGGCCGGGGTGACGCTCCGGCGGGAATGGGACCGTGCCGCGTTTACCGCGTGGATGGACGACCCCGAGGTGCTGGCCGGCATCCGGGCATCATCTACCCCCAAATGAGACCCCCACCCCGCCCCCGCCTGGCACGACGCCGGGCGGGGGCGATTGTTTCCCCCTACCGAACGGAACGGCTATGACGCACTCACAGGCCGACGTGCCATTCGTGGACACGTCCCCATCCGATCTGACGTTCAGCACTGCCACGCCGATTCAAGAGGCGTTAGCGGTCAAACAGTGTGGCCCCCTGGAGTTGCGCGTGCTGGGGGCCTCCCATCAGGTGAAGGTGGGGGGCCTCATTGAGACGCTGGCATGTCTGCCGGGGCTGAGTCCGCACCTACCGCGACATGCCGCGCGCCCCGGATATGCGTTTACGTCTGCGGTCTATCGACCGGATGATTTGCCTGCTGCTGTGGCCGCGATAGCCCGGCACGTCGCCGCACATGACGGGCTATCCGTCACGTTCCCTGGTGATCCCCATGCGCTCACGGCGTTGAGCGCGACTGCCCGCGGCGGCCGGTGCACGTGGGCGACGTGGCATGTCTACCCCCAGGGCGGGCATGTGGTCGCCACCCGAAGCACGTTCGGCTACTCCGCCTGAGAGATCACTCCCACTGATTCACGAAATGAGACACGATGACCTACGATTCTCCCGACTACTCCCGCCCGCTCCAGTCCATCCCGTTGGCCGCTGGGGCCTTGAAGGCGTGCGCTGAATGCCCGTGGCGTGCGTCCAACTTGGGCAAGCTGGACGCGAACCGGGACGATGCGACGTTCAGCCGCGAGAGCCTGACAGAGCATTGGAAGCGCCTGACGACTGAGGGCGCGACCTGCCGTTGTCACATCACCACGCCGGGCTATTACCACCATGACGAGTCCCTGAACGAGCGCGGTTGGAAGGAGCCGCGCATGTTCAAGGGTGACGGGCATCGCCAGTGTGCCGGGCAGCTGGCGATGGTCCGGCGGGAGGTGGAGAAGATGCTCACCTACCCGGACCACGCGGCCTACATCCGCGAGAATCCGACCGGCTTGCAGAAGCGCCAGGCGGGGCGTTTCCTGCGCCTGCTGCTGGACCCGGAGAGCGCCCCTGTCCCGTTCAGGTGGCCCGCTGAGGACGTGGACGACGTGCTCGACCCTGCCGACCTCGTAGACCTGAACGGCTGGGAATGGAGCGTCAGCCGTGATCTGAGCGTAAATATGCGCAACCTGATTGAGATAATGAATCCCCAGCTGGCCGCGTGTGATTGCAAATTCTGCGCCCGCCATCACACGATCCACGCGACGAAACCTGTCACATTGAAGGACGGGACCACGGTGGACATTGACGCCGGTGTAGCCCCGGTGGTGGCCGCGTTCGCGGAGGCAGATGTGAACACGTCGGAGTCGTGCGAGGATTTCGGCCCCGCCCTGCGGGAGCTGGACCTGAATGCATACCTGTTGCTGCGGGACAATCCGGCGGGCGATGTGAATCACTCCCGGACCATTCGTGAGGGTGGTGCGTTCGTCCGATTCTCCAGTGCGACCCCGGCGGGTGAACGGATCGCGGCCCGGCTGCGCGAGCGATACAGCCTGGACTCGGGGGGCATCGTCAATCAGGTGACGTTCCCGCTGTCCGAGGCGGGGAACGTGGAGCGGATCGTCCGCGCCGCCGCCCGGGCGTGACGGTGCCCCCGGCGTTGAAACGGGATTGGCCGGGGGCACCCTAGCTGTTGTGGGTCATGAGGTTCTTG
>NZ_JXSP01000006.1:0-9613 GCF_000946635.1 Micrococcus sp. MS-ASIII-49 | reverse complement strand
GTGGTCGGTGCCGGGCCGGCGGGCCTCACGGCCGCGGAGCGTGCGGCCCGGTTCGGGCACGAGGTCACCCTGTTCGACCGGCACGCCGAGCCCGGCGGGCAGTTCCGGCTCGCCCGGCGCATCCCCGGCAAGGAGGAGTTCGGTCCCGCGCTGGAGCACCTGGCGGCCCGCGCGGCGGCATCCGGGGTGACGCTCGTGACCGGGGAGGAGGTGTCCGCACAGACACTCCTCACGGACGATGGGCGGCCGGGCTACGACGAGGTGCTCCTCACCACCGGCGTGCGGCCGCGGCCCGTCGCTCTGCCCGGGGCGGGGGAGCCGGGCGCGCCCGCCGTCCACGCGTACGACGACGTGGTCCTGGGCCACGTCGACGTCGGTCCGCGCGTCGCGGTGATCGGCGCCGGCGGCGTGGGCGTGGATGTCGCCGAGGCCCTGGCGGCCGGCACGGAACGGCCGGACGGGACACCCGAGACGCAGGAGCACTGGCGGGCCCGCTGGGGCGTGGCACTGACCTCTCAGACGCCGGGCCAGCTGGCGAAGCCGGCCGCGGCCCACCCCGGACGCGAGGTCCACCTGCTCCAGCGCAGCCCCGGACCGATCGGCGTCCGACTGCGCCCCACCACCGGCTGGGTGCACCGCGCCGAGCTGCGGCGGCACGGGGTCCACCTGCACTCCGGTGTGACCTACGAGGGCCTCGGCCCCGACGGCCTGCGCGTGACCGCGCCGTCCCCGGAGGACCCCGAGACACGCGTGCCGCTGACCCTGGATGTGACGGACGTCGTCGTGTGCGCCGGGCAGGAGTCCGAGACGGATCTCGTCGAGGACCTGGTGGCTGCGGGCTACGCGCCGGAGGCGGTGCGCCTGATCGGTGGCGCGGCCGAAGCCCGCGAGCTCGACGCCTACCGGGCCATGGACCACGCCGTGCGGGCCGTGCAGGGCTGAGCCGCGCCGCCGGCCGGCGGGCCCTCCCGGGCGGACGACGTCAGGGCTACGGTCGGGGCATGGCTCTCATCTACACCGCACGCCTGGACCCGGACAAGCCCGAATGGATCCGCCGCCGCCTCGTGGCGCACGGACTGCCCGCGGACGTGACCGCCGAGAAGGTCGGCTCGTACCGGTTCGACGATCCCGCCGGCGAGATCGGCGTCGAGTCGATGCTCGTGCGCGTGGGGGACCAGCTGTATCAGACCGCGTTCGCCTACCGAGGCGACGCACCCCTCGAGGGGGACGTCGTGGCCGAGGCGGAGCACTCCGTCCTGGGACACCGCTGGGTCGTGGACGCCGCCACCGACCCGGACGCGCGCCGCATCCTCGCGGCGGGCGTGCGCGGCGAGATCCCGCAGGCCCGACTCGAGATGCACGACGAGTCCGGGACCTACCTCGAGACGCGCGCCCCGGACCTCACCCTCCGCGTGATCGGCGCCGATGCGACGGGGGAGCTCGAGGTGCCGGTCGAGCTGTCGGAGACGGATGAGGCGGACGTCGACGGCCCGCGATGCCTCATCGCCGAGGGAGACGGTGTGCGGGCCGTCGTCGCGCGTCTTACCTGAGGGGCGGTCCGCGCGGTCAGAGGCCGCGCGGACCCCAGGACCGCAGCCGGCGATGGCTGGTGAGCGACATGTACAGCGCGATGCACCAGCCGAGGACGGTCCACCCGGTGAGCAGGTTCACCCAGAATACCGCCCACACGTTGGAACGGCCACGGACGGCGGCGACGGCCCATGGAGCCAGGTAGCCCGCCGTGGCGATGGCCAGGACGACGGCGATCGTCGCGTGCAGGGGGCGGTCGCGCTGGTCGGTCATGATCGTCATGGGTCCAGGCTACGCGCGAGACCCGCCGCGGAGGGCGCCCTGTCCACCGTTCCGCAGTGCGCCGATAATGTACATTATGTCAACTAGCCTGTTCTTCGCCTCCCCTTCGGAGGCCGCCTGCACGGCACGCGCCGCGTCGTGAACTGGCCCAGGTGGCCGCGCCGGGCGGCACCGACACCGCGTGCCGGGGTTCACTCCCCCGGGTCTGCGGACAGCCGCTCCAGCAACGGCAGGACAGCCGCCACCGCCGTCCGGCTCTCGTGCCAGAGCCCGTGTCGCAACCGGGAATGGACGGCCTGCTGGCTGATCCCGAGTTCGGCCGCCGCCTCTCGCTGACTGGCGCCGGCTTCGACCAGCCGTCCCGCCGCGTGCTGATCAGCGGACCGGCGCCGTTCCACCGCGGCGACCAGCTGCAGGGTGGCCTCCGCACAGCGCAGATCAGCCTCTCGGCCGGCATCCGAGGCGCGGTCCGCGCGACCTCCGCCCGGCAGCACGAGTCGGCCCGGTGCCCGCCGGGCCCGCCGCCGCTCGGCTGTTGTCAGGTACGACAATGATGAATCCTTGTCGAGGGCATCCTCGGGATCCAACAGCACCGCCCAGGACCCGGTCCGCACGGCCCACAGCGCCAAGCCGACCGTGGCCGCCATGCCGTCGACGACGACGGCCAGCTCGCCGTCGTGCGACGCCGCATCGGTGCCCGGGCCGGATTCGTCGAGAAGCCACGCCGCCGCGGTCACAGCCGCGTCCGGGCGAGGATCGTCGAGCAGCGCGGCTGCCAGACGCCGCGCGTCGTCAGCGGTGGCGGCGGTCGGTCGGATGGGCACCAGATGCACGGACACCATGCAGTGAGCCTACCTCTGACAAAGGCGCTGTCTTGTTGTGGGGCCCGTCTGCCGAGCCGTCCTCGGCCGGACGCTCCGTCCGGACGTCTCGGTGCGCCAGACTGGATGCATGACGTCCTCCCCCACCGCCCGTCGTGTCGTGCCCGCCGAGCATCGCGCCCCGCGCGGCGCCCTGCCTGCGCTTGCCGTCGACCTCCTGCTCACCGTCCTCTTCGTGGCTCTGGGCCAGGGGCAGCACTCCACGGAGCGCGGGCTGCTGGGTCTGCTGGTCACGGCGGCGCCGTTCCTCGCGGGCCTCCTGCTCATGACCGGGCTGACCTCCGGACACCGGACCTGGGCCCGCGTGTGGCCCCACGGCGTGATCGTCTGGCTGGGGACCGTCGCCGTCGGGATGGTCCTGCGCGTGGCCTTCGGCCTCGGTGGCGCACCCGTGTCCTTCGTGCTCGTGGCGCTCGGGGTGCTGGGCGTCCTGCTCCTGGGCCGCCGGGCAGTGACCGCCTGGCTGGTGCGCCGCACCCGGAGGTGAGGAGCCGGCGCGCAGCTAGGATCATCGCGGACACCGGACCCGCAGCATCGAGGAAATGAGGACCGCCCGTGGTCACCGCCATCGTCTTGATCAAGACCGACAAATCCAGCATCCCGGAGACCGCCGAGGCCCTCGCTGCGCTCGAGGGGGTCGGGTCGGTCTACTCCGTGACCGGCGCGTGGGACCTGGTGGCGATGGTCAAGGTGCGCCGCTATGAGGACCTCGCCGACGTGATCGCCGACCACCTCTCCAAGGTCGACGGGATCCAGGACACCGAGACCATGCTGGCCTTCCGGACCTACTCGTCTGAGGACCTCGGCGAGGGATGGGCGCTCGGCTTCGACTCCTGAGCGTCCTCTCCACGACGGGCCCCATCTCGCCGGCGAGGGCCCGTCGTCGCACCATCAGGATCGGGAGAAGGCGACCCAGCGGTCCAGGACGTCACGCGCGGCGCCGGAGTCGATCGACTCGGCGGCCCGCGCCATGTTGGCCGCCAGTCGCTCCATCAGCGGCGCGTCCGCGTCGCGGTCCCAGGCCGTCAGGCCCGCGGCCGCGTTGAGGAGGACGGCGTCGCGGATCGGGCCCTTCTCCCCCGCCAGCAGAGCGCGGACGAGGGTCGCATTGTAGGCGCCGTCCCGCCCGGCCAGGGCCTGGACGGGGGCCAGGTCGATGCCCAGCTCCCGGGGATCGAGCTCGTGGGTGCGCACACCGTCCCGGACCTCCATGACGGTCGACGGCCCCGACGTCGTGATCTTGTCCCGGCCGTCCGCCCCGCGGAAGACGAAGCCGCGCACCCCCCGGTCCGCGAGCACCTGCGCCAGCAGCGGGACCATGGCCTCACTCGAGCAGCCCAGGGCCTGGGCGGTGACCTGGGCCGGATTGCTCAGGGGGCCGAGGAAGTTGAACACGGTGGGCACGCCGAGCTGCTTGCGCACCGGGGCCACATACTTCATGGACGGGTGGTAGTTCTGGGCGAACAGGAACGTGATGCCCACGGCCTCGGCGCACTCCTCGGCCTTCCGGGCCGGCATGGACAAGTCCACGCCGAGGGCCTCGATCACGTCGGCCGCGCCGGCGGTGGACGAGGCGCCGCGGTTCCCGTGCTTGACGATCCGCGCGCCCGCACCTGCGGCCACGAGCGAGGACATCGTGGAGAGGTTCACGGTCCCCAGACGGTCGCCGCCCGTGCCCACGACGTCGAGGGTCTCCCCCGGCACGTGCACCGGGTTCGCCGCCTGCACCATCGCCTCGGTCAGGCCGCGCAGCTCCGGCACCGTCACCCCCTTGGCGGCCAGGGCGAGGAGGAATCCCCCCACCTGCCCCTCGGTGGCATCGCCGGCCATCATCTCCCCCATGGCCCACGCGGCGACGTCGTCGCTGAGGTCCTCACCGACGGTGAGGGCGCGGAAGACCTCCGGCCAGGAGGTCCCAAGGACTGCTGCGGTGTTCTCGGGGGTGCTCACGCACTGAGCCTAGCGGCCCGGCCGCACCCGGCACCGCGTCGTGTCATGCGCCGCGCACCGCGAACCTGAACATCCCCTGGACGCCAGCCCCCGACTGTCACTGAAACCCCCCGACGGTGCTGACGACCTGTCCTGCGACACGGTAGGTTCGATTTACCGCCCGGGCGGTGTTTGGGGCCATAATGGCTGGGTGACCACAGCTAACCCCACTCTCCATCAGCCCACCACGGGGCTCCCGAGCCGGCCGAACATGGTGCAGGTCGGGACCATGGTGTGGCTTGCCAGCGAGCTCATGTTCTTCGGTGGGCTCTTCGCCATGTACTTCACCCTGCGCTCCACGTCTCCGGAGCTCTGGGCCGAGCACACCGCGATCCTCAACGTCCCGCTCGCCGCGGTGAACACGACGATCCTGGTGCTCTCCTCCGTCACCGCCCAGTTCGGCGTCCTCGCCGCCGAGCGCCTTCAGCCCCGCCGCACCGGCGGCTTCCTGCAGTTCGGGAAGTGGGGCATGGTCGAGTGGTTCATCCTGACCTTCATCATGGGCTCGATCTTCGTGGCGGTGCAGTCCTACGAGTACGCGGTTCTCGTCTCCGAGGGTGTGACCGTCGCGGCGAACGCGTACGGCTCGGCGTTCTACATCACCACCGGCTTCCACGCCATCCACGTGACCGGCGGCCTGATCGCGTTCCTCTTCATCATCGGCCGCGCCTACATGGCCCGCCGCTTCGGCCACCACGAGGCGACGTCGGCGATCGTCGTGTCCTACTACTGGCACTTCGTGGACGTCGTCTGGATCGCCCTGTTCTTCATCGTCTACTTCCTGAAGTAAGACGACCCCCACTCACCGCACCGACTTCAGGCCCGGGCCGGCAGCATGAGCGGCCCGCCCGGGAAGAGAACGATAGGAAACCCCCGTGAAGGCACTTTCGCAGAACCGACGCCATCCCCTGATGGGGCTGGCGCTCCTCCTGCTGGGACTCCTGGTGACCGGCGGACTGTACTCCGTCGCGAGCACCGTGAACCAGGCGCAGGCGGCCACGCAGGTCACCGCGGCCGCCTCGGCTGATGACATCTCCGAGGGCGAGAAGCTCTTCAACGCGAACTGCGCCTCGTGCCACGGCACGGGTGCCGCGGGGGGTCCCTCCGGTCCGTCCCTGATCGGTGTCGGCGCCGCCTCCGTCGACTTCCAGGTGGGCACCGGCCGCATGCCGATGCAGATGAACGGCCCGCAGGCCCAGGTCAAGCCGAACCAGTTCAACGACGAGCAGACGGCGCAGCTCGCCGCCTACGTCGCCTCGCTGGGCGCCGGCCCCGCCGTCCCCGAGGACGAGTACCTGGATGTGAACCACGAGGATGTGGACATCACCCGCGGCGGCGACCTGTTCCGCATCAACTGCGCCATGTGCCACAACGCGGCTGCGGCCGGCGGTGCGCTCACCCGCGGCAAGTACGCCCCGTCTCTGCACGGCGTGGAGGAGAAGCACATCTACGAGGCCATGGAGACCGGCCCGCAGAACATGCCGGTGTTCTCCGACTCGAACATCAAGCCCGAGGACAAGCGCGACATCATCGCCTACCTGAAGACCATCGAGAACCAGGGCTCCCCCGGCGGCCTCGCCCTCGGCTCGCTCGGCCCCGTCTCCGAGGGCCTGTTCATCTGGACCGCGGGCCTGGCGCTGATCATCGGCTTCATGGTCTGGCTCACCAGCCGGTCCTCCTGATCCCGTCGGCGCAGGCGCGCCGACCACCCGTCATCGACATTCATCACTCGAGTAAAGGAAACAGGACATATGGGCGAGAAAGGCTTTGAAGGGACCGAGCACCGCTCGGGTTCCCTCGAGCACGCCGGCGAGGACGCGCCCCGGTACGCGATCGACAACCCGGGCCTGCCTCCGCACCGTCCGCGCCTGGCCGATGAGGATCCGAAGGCTGCGAAGCGCGCCGAGCGTCAGGTCTCGGTCATGTTCCTCATCTCCATCGTGGGCACGGTGCTCTTCTTCATCGGCTACTTCGGCGTGGGGCAGATCGGGAACGGTGAGGCGTTCAGCAAGATCTACCTGCAGAACCTGCTGCTCGGCCTGGGCACCGCCCTCGCCATGTTCGGCATCGGCATCGGCGTGGTGCACTGGGCCAAGACCCTGATGCCCGACCACGAGACCGTGGAGGACCGTCATGAGATCCGCTCGGAGGCCGACCGTGTCGCCGCCACCGGGATGATCTCCGAGATCCTGGACGAGTCGCAGATCAAGCGCCGCCCCCTGCTGCGCAACACCCTGATCGGCGCCGCCCTGCTTGCCCCCCTGCCGTTCATCGCCGTGTTCCGCGATCTGGACGACTCGGACAACTTCTCGGATGAGGAGATCCACAACTTCGGTCCGGAGCGTCTGCGTCACACCATGTGGGCCGAGGGCGTGCGCCTCGTGCGCGACCCCACCGGCTCCCCCATCAAGGCCTCGGACGTCACGCTCGGCTCCGCCGTGCACGTCATCCCCGACGGCCTGAACGACCTGGGCCCTGACAAGCTCAACCAGAAGGCCAAGGCCGTCGTCCTGCTCATGCGCCTCGACCCGGCCAAGGTGAAGATCACCCCGGGTCGCGAGGACTGGAACGTGGACGGGATCTTCGCCTACTCCAAGGTCTGCACGCACGTGGGCTGCCCGATCGCCCTGTACGAGCAGCACACCCACCACCTGCTCTGCCCCTGCCACCAGTCGACCTTCGACCTGACGCAGGAGTGCAAGGTCATCTTCGGCCCGGCCAGCCACGCGCTGCCGCAGCTGCCGATCACCGTGGACGACGAGGGCTACCTCGTGGCCCAGAGCGATTTCCATGAGCCCGTCGGGCCTGTCTACTGGGAGCGTGGCTGACACCTATGAGCACCACCGTGAATGAGTTCCAGCCGGCGACCACGACCGGCCGCATCGCCAACTTCGTCGACACCCGCATGGGCATGTCGCCGATCGTGAAGTTCTTCGGCCGCAAGATCTTCCCGGACCACTGGACGTTCATGTTCGGCGAGGTCGCCCTGTACAGCTTCGTCATCCTGCTGCTGTCCGGCGCGTTCCTCACCCTCTTCTTCGACCCCTCCATGTCGGAGGTCGTCTACGACGGGGCCTACGCCCCGCTGCGCGGCATCGAGATGTCCGCGGCCTACGCCTCGACCCTGGACATCTCGTTCGACGTGCGCGGCGGCCTGTTCATGCGCCAGCTGCACCACTGGGCGGCGCTGATGTTCGTGGCGGCCATGTCCGTCCACATGCTGCGCGTGTTCTTCACCGGCGCGTTCCGTCGCCCGCGTGAGCTGAACTGGCTGGTCGGCTGCTTCCTGCTGATGGCCGGCTGGGCCGCCGGCTTCACCGGCTACTCCCTGCCCGACGAGGTGCTCTCCGGCAACGGCCTGCGCATCATCGACGGCATCCTGAAGTCGCTGCCGCTGGTGGGCACGTACCTCTCCGCCTTCTTCTTCGGCGGCGAGTTCCCCGGCCACTCGGTCATCGGCCGCCTGTACACCCTGCACATCATGATCGTGCCGGCCGCCATCCTGCTGCTGATCGGCATCCACCTGTTCATGGTCGTCGTGCACAAGCACACCCAGTACCCGGGCCCGGGCCGCACCGAGGACAACGTGGTCGGCTACCCGGTGGGCCCCGTGTACGCGGCCAAGGCCGGCGGCTTCTTCTTCATCGTGTTCGGTGTGCTCGCGCTCATCGCCTCCACGGTGACGATCAACGCCAACTGGAACTACGGCCCGTACGATCCGTCCCCGGTGCAGGCCGGCACCCAGCCCGACTGGTACATCGGCGTGTTCGACGGCGCCCTGCGCCTCATGCCGGGCATGATCGGCGACTACTCCTTCCTCTGGAACATCCCGATGCCGTGGGGCTCCTCGGTGTCCCTGCCCATGGGCGTGCTCGTGCCGCTGATCCCGGTCGGCGTCCTGCTCGTCGGCATGTGCACCTGGCCCTGGATCGAGCGGTGGATCACCAAGGACAACACTGAGCACCACCTGCTCGACCGTCCGCGCAACGCCCCGGCCCGCACGGGCATCGGCGTGGCCGCCGTCGTCTGGTACTGCGTCATGTGGGCGGCCGCGTCCTCGGACCTCATCGCCACCCACTTCCACCTCTCCCTGAACGACGTGCTGTACGTGCTGCGCGCGCTGTTCTTCCTCGGCCCGGTGATCGCCTTCATCGTGACCCGCCGCATCTGCCTGTCCCTGCAGCGCAAGGACCGTGAGCTCGTGCTCCACGGCCACGAGGCCGGTGTCATCGAGATGTCCCCCGAGGGCGGCTTCCACGAGCGGCACCGTCAGCTCACCGACTACGAGCTGTACCGCCTGGTGTCCTTCGAGGACCGCCGTCCGGTGGCTGCCATCCCCAGCCGCAACGGCAAGGTGGGCATGCTGGAGAAGGCCCGTGCCGGCCTGAACCGCATGTTCTACCAGGAACGCGTCGCCCCGGTCTCCCGCGAGGAGCTGGTGGAGGCCCGTACCCACGGTCAGCATGGCCACGAGGAGCACCCCGTCGAGCTCGGACACGGCTCGGACGCTCCTCGTCTGGAGCGCTGACCCCGGTCGGCTGATCCTCTGACGAAGGGCCCCGCGCACCACGGTGCGCGGGGCCCTTCGGCGTCCCGGGAGGCGGGCCGCCGCGGCCACCGAGGGAGAGCCCGCCCACGGCCGCAGCGGGCGTCACGAGGCGGTCCAGCGCCCCGCCCCCCCGACTGCCGGGTCTCTGCGTCCTGCGCTGCGGGGTCCTCGTTCGGCGGCCACCTCGGGTGGGCGTGAGCAAAGTGGTGCGCCTCGCTCGTCGCGGCCGGCCGGTTCGGGCACGGACAGGCGTGCGTCCGGTCCGCGACGACGGATGCGGGGCGGATGCAGGTGGCGTTCTACGGGGGCATCCCGAGAGACGGCCGGAGACGGGCACCGTCGATGCTCTGGGTCCTCAAGTGTAAGCGGCCATGAAAAGCTG
>NZ_JXSP01000005.1:0-18635 GCF_000946635.1 Micrococcus sp. MS-ASIII-49 | reverse complement strand
TGCGACGACCGATTGAATCCACCGACGCTGCCGTGGTCGGAGTGGAAGATCGCGCCGACCAGCGACCCGCGGTCGTGGTGCGCGGCACGGAGGGCGTCTTCGACGAGTTCGGTGCGCATGTGGTCGGCGACTTGCCAGCCCGCGAGCTTCCGGGAGCCGAGATCGATGCAGGACGCGAGGTAGAGGTTCGTGCCGTCGGCGATAGGCAGGTAGGTGATGTCGCCCACGTAGCGGCGGCCGGGGTCGCCGACGGAGAAGTCCCGTCCGATCAGGTCGGGGAAGCGCCTGGCGGACTGGTCCGGGATCGTGGTCTTCACCCGTCGTCGCAACCGGATCCCCGCGAGACGGTGCTCACGCATTACCCGCGCGACGCGCTTGTGATTCACCCGCTCCGCAACGGGCACACCGTCGTTGAGGTCGGCGGTGATCCTGGGCGCCCCGTAGGCGCGGTCGCCACCCTGAGCGGGGTCTTGCAGCACCCGGATCCGCGCCGCCAACACCGCGTCGTCTGTCGCCTTCGCGGCTCGCCGCCCGGCGGAGTCCAGCCAGGCGTAGAACGACGAGCGGGCGACCTCGACGACCTCACACAACCGCTTCACGCCGTAGGCGTCCTTGTGATCCTCAACAAACTGGAAGCGGTTCACCAGTTCGTCTCCCCGGCGAAATACTTCGCCGCCTGACGGAGGATGTCCCGCTCCGTCTCGAGCTTGCGGGCCTCGGCCTGCAAGGCTGCGAGGTCGGCCTCCAACCGGAGGACCTTCGCCGCCTGCGACTCCGGTCGCCCCGTCGCCCCCGGCGGCGACGCAGCGGCAACCGTGACCCCGGAGCCGAACTTGTCGACCCACTCTTTCAGCGCACCCCGAGAGATCCCGAGATCCCCGGCGATGCCCTTGAGCGTCGAACCCGGCGTGGACTCATACAAGTCCACCGCGCGCTGCCGGAACTCGTCCGTGTAGTTCTTCCTAGCCATCCCTTGGATTCTCGCTTCCCCAGCATCGTGCTGGAATCAGCGTGTCCAAGATCAGGGGTCAAGCGCCGCCCTGCCCTTCTCGGTTTCCCAACCTGTGTCCGGCTTTGCCGACAGCTCGGCTCCTCACGCCTCAGGTAGTGCCCGAGCGCCAGCCCTGCTTGGCGGGCGCCGATCACTAGCACGTCGGTCTCGGCCATGGTGTGGTTTCTCCTCGTTGCGGGCGCGTGGGCGGGCCGTAGTGCGGCTGGTGTGTCAGTAACCGGTGAGGGCCGGGAAGAAGGTCCAGAACACCGAGGCGGCCACGGCCACATAGGCGATGGCCACCAGGGTTCCGGCCCAGCCGGCGGAGAACCGCACCACCGCGGCGTGCGCGGGGATCACGCCGTGGGCGAGGTTGCGCACGGTGAGCAGGATGAACAGCGGGATCATCGCCGCCCACACGATCATGCAGTACAGGCACAGGATGTGGATCTCGAACAACGCCTGGGACCACAGCCAGATGGTGAACACCGTGCCGGCGGTGACCCCGGCCTGCAGGCCGGCCCAGTACCAGCGCCCGGGGCTCGCCCCGGAGAGGGTCACCATGGCGGTGGTGATGACCACGGCGAACGCCACGATGCCGATCAACGGGTTGGGGAAGCCGAACAGCTCGGACTGCCAGGTCCCCATCACCTTCCCGCAAGACACCCAGGGGTTGATGTCACAGCTGGTGATGTACCCGGCATCCTCGTACAGCTCCAGGCGTTCGAGCACCAGGATCGCCGAGGCCACCCAGCCGACCACCCCGGTGATCAACAGCACCAGGCCGAACGGACGGTGCCGGGCGACAGTCGGTATCCCCGCTACGTCGGAGGCCTGCCCGGTACCGGCAGGGCGGTCGGTGGTGGTCGTGGGGATCGTCACGGGTGAATTGGTGTCGGTGTCGGGGACACTCATGGGCCCGGTCAGTCCGTCGTGGCGGCGGCGTCGACCTCGGCGCGGAACTGCTCGAGGGTGTTCAGAGTGAGCATCTGTCCGTCCAGGAAGAAGGTCGGGGTGCCCTGCACGCCCAGCGCGGTCCCGTCGGCCACGTCGGCCTCGATGCGGTCGCGGGTGGCCGGGTCAGCCACCGCGGCATCGTAGGCGGCCATGTCCAGGCCGAGATCCTCGGCGTAACCGCGGAACACCGGGCTCCGGTCCTCAGTGGTATGGCTCCACTGCTCCTGGGTGTCGAACATCTGCTGATACATCGCCTCGTACTGTCCCTGCTGGCCGGCGGCTTCCACGGCTACGGCGGCGGTCATCGAGTTGGGATGTCCGGGCAGCGGGAAGTAGCGGTGCACAAAGGTCACCGTGTCGGCGTACTCGGCGCGCAGTTCTTCCACGACCGGGTAGGCGGCCTTGCAGCCCTCGCACTCGAAGTCCAGGAACTCCACCAGCACGGCCTGCTCGTTCGGGGCCTTGGACAGTACCCGGCTGTCTGGGCGCATCACCGGCGTGGCCTCCGAGGGGGCGCTCTGCCCGGTCCCGGAGGAGGCAGTTTGCCCGGAGCCCTGGGGGGCGGCGTCGCGGGGGCCGCTGGCGGCCACCACTCCGACGATCAGCCCGGCCAGCACCACAGCGGCCAGTACGACCCAGACGATGGTCTTGGCCTTGCGGGATGTGGTGCCCGGTGTTGACGGATCAGAGGGGGTCGGATTGCGGGTCGGTGTGCTCACGAAGGGATCCGTTTCGGTCGGTGGCGACGGCACCGTGCCGTCGGGGTGGGAATGAGCTGGGGCTGGGATGCAGGGGTGGGTCAGGGGTGGAGGGTCTCAGTGTGGGGGTGGGTGGCCGGTTCGATTTGGAAGGTGGAGTGTTCGATGGGTACTTGGAAATCCTGGGCCACGCACCGTTGCAGGTCGGTCAGCACAGTGCCCAGGTGCGCGGCGGTCAGGCAGCCGTTGTGCACGGTGACGTGCGCGGAGAGCACGGGGGTGTCGGAGTCGATGCGTGAAGCGTGCAGGTCATGGACCTCCAGCACGTGCGGCAGCTCCGATAGCCGGATGCGGACCGCCTCCAGGTCCAAGCCCTTGGGGGTGGTCTCCATGAGTACGTCGATGGTGTCGCGAAGCAGGATCAGGGCTCTGGGCACGATCAGTGCGGCGATCAACAGGGACACCACCGCATCGGCGCGATTCCAGCCGGTGGTGGCGATCACGATCGCCGAAACGATCACTGCGACCGATCCCAGGGCGTCGTTGAGTACCTCCAGGAACGCGGCCTTCATGTTCAGGTTCTGCCCCCGGGCCGAGGCCAGGATCGCCAGCCCGATGAGGTTGCCGGCCAGCCCGATCACCCCGAACCAGAACATGGTGGTGGATTCGACCTCGGGCGGGGCCAGGAGCCGGCGCACGCCCTCCACGGCCACGAAACCGCCCACGGCCAGCAGCACCGCCGCCTGCGCGGCCGCGGCGATGATCTCGGCCCGCTGGTACCCCCAGGTGCGCTTGTCCGTGGCCGGGCGCAGCGCCAGGGACGCCGCGATCAGGGCGATCAGCAACCCGGCTGAGTCAGTAAACATGTGCCCGGCGTCGGCCAGCAGGGCCAGACTGCCCGAAGCCAGCGCGCCGATGACCTCGGCGACCATGATCGTCGCGGTGATGGAGAAGACCACGGCCAGCCGGCCCCGCCGGCCCGCCGCCGGAAGAGCATGGGAATGATCGTGTCCGCTCATACCAGGGTCTCTTCCACTCGATGAATCATCAGCTGAACGTCACCATCCTGTCCGGCGATACTGAAGGCACGCTCAATGCGCACAGCAGGCGCAATCCGCCCCGCAGCCATCGCCGTCCTTCTCGTTCTGGTCCCCGGCGATCAGCGCGGAGGCGGGGGTGCAGCAGGCATCCCCGCGCCAGGCCTCCACCCGGGCCTTGGCCCTTGATCGTGGACACGGTGTCGGTTCGGTTATGCCGCTTCCGCAAGCGTAGCGGAGCGTGCGGCTTCGTAGGCGTTCGGGCTGATGTTGCCGATCGCGGAGTGGCGCCGGCGAGTGTTGTAGCGGTTCGCCCACCGGAACACGGCCCGGTAGGCGGTGGCCTGGTCCGGGAACGCTGACCGGCCGGCGAGGAGTTCGCGCTTGAGCGTGGCGTTGAAGCTTTCCGCGAGTGAGTTGTCGGCACTCGTGCCGACCGCGCCCGTGGACTGGGTCACGCCCAGCTGCTCGCAGAGCGCGGCGTAGGCCTTCGAGGTGTAGACGCTGCCGTGGTCGGAGTGGAAGATCGCGCCGACCAGCGACCCGCGGTCGTGGTGCGCGGCACGGAGGGCGTCTTCGACGAGTTCGGTGCGCATGTGGTCGGCGACTTGCCAGCCCGCGAGCTTCCGGGAGCCGAGATCGATGCAGGACGCGAGGTAGAGGTTCGTGCCGTCGGCGATAGGCAGGTAGGTGATGTCGCCCACGTAGCGGCGGCCGGGGTCGCCGACGGAGAAGTCCCGTCCGATCAGGTCGGGGAAGCGCCTGGCGGACTGGTCCGGGATCGTGGTCTTCACCCGTCGTCGCAACCGGATCCCCGCGAGACGGTGCTCACGCATTACCCGCGCGACGCGCTTGTGATTCACCCGCTCCGCAACGGGCACACCGTCGTTGAGGTCGGCGGTGATCCTGGGCGCCCCGTAGGCGCGGTCGCCACCCTGAGCGGGGTCTTGCAGCACCCGGATCCGCGCCGCCAACACCGCGTCGTCTGTCGCCTTCGCGGCTCGCCGCCCGGCGGAGTCCAGCCAGGCGTAGAACGACGAGCGGGCGACCTCGACGACCTCACACAACCGCTTCACGCCGTAGGCGTCCTTGTGATCCTCAACAAACTGGAAGCGGTTCACCAGTTCGTCTCCCCGGCGAAATACTTCGCCGCCTGACGGAGGATGTCCCGCTCCGTCTCGAGCTTGCGGGCCTCGGCCTGCAAGGCTGCGAGGTCGGCCTCCAACCGGAGGACCTTCGCCGCCTGCGACTCCGGTCGCCCCGTCGCCCCCGGCGGCGACGCAGCGGCAACCGTGACCCCGGAGCCGAACTTGTCGACCCACTCTTTCAGCGCACCCCGAGAGATCCCGAGATCCCCGGCGATGCCCTTGAGCGTCGAACCCGGCGTGGACTCATACAAGTCCACCGCGCGCTGCCGGAACTCGTCCGTGTAGTTCTTCCTAGCCATCCCTTGGATTCTCGCTTCCCCAGCATCGTGCTGGAATCAGCGTGTCCAAGATCAGGGGTCAAGCGCCTCAGGCTCCCGCAAACGACCGGCAAGCCCATGAGCGAGCGCCTCACGCGATCCACCTCAATCCAGGCTGCCCTGCGGGCAAGTCAGATCAGATGTCACCTCATCGTGCAGCAGTCCCCTGTAGATAATCGGTCGGTCTGTTGACAGTCTCGCATGGGACGGCCACATGACCGCAGGCGGGGCAGATGCTGTAAAAAATCTACGGAGAGGACGCCTCTAGCCTGGCCGTTATCTGCGACACCATTTCTTTGCGCGCCCGCCCCAGGGTGATGGGGCTACTGCCACGCGGCAGGGAGCTGCAGGCTTGCCAGTAGCCCCCTCCAACGGCGATAGCTCGAGCGCCCGTGCGCCCAAGGCATGCGCGCAGGCGTGCATGACCGCGAGGGCATCAAGCAGCGCCCACTGCGCGGTCGACAGCGCACATGCGCGCTATATGGCAGGGAACCCCCGAGGGTCCACCTTCACCCCCCCCCCGGGTGCCAGCCAGCTGGGTGGAGCGGATCACGGCGCAAGAAGCTTGGTAGCGGTGTGTGCAGGGGGCGACCCAACGCCATGGCAGAACTACCCGCCGTGTCCACTTACCGCGGGCGCTCAAAGCGTCCCGCGCCCGGGGAGGCCCGGCCGTGCGGCCAGGAAGCCGATCAGGTCACCATGGCAGGTACGGCAGAAATCAGAAGCCGCCCAGCTGGTTGCTCACTGGGTGCCGTCCAACCTTTTGCCCGCCCAGACCCTTCCTCGAGCCTGGGCCAAAACCATCGCTTTCGCCACTTACCGCGCTTACCGCCTCTACGGATGCGCTGGAAGCATCCCAAGAAACGCGCACCTTGCCCTAGCCTCAGCCCTTGCAAATCGACTCAGCAACCAGGAATCGGACTAGGCAGATGGGATTCCCCTCATAATATCAACCAGGAGGGGCAGGGCACTCGAGGGATTAGGACCGATACGTGCAGACTTCATCTCCGGATCAATCCGTCGAGCAATCCTGCAAGCACTATCCACGCCATCAAAAGGAAATGTCCCACTAAGGCGCTTCTCCCTCATAAGGCCCAGATCTTCTGCCAGACGATCGAGCTGGGAGCTGGATAAGGCGCCGCTTCGATCCTCCGCATGCCACCTCAGCCAAACCTCGAACTTGAGATTGGATATTAGGAGCAATATCCCTTCTTCTTCCGCTAAGGAACACGCCGAGGCCAGCGATGCGTGCTGATCAACATCTACAAGACAAACGCAGATGTCGAAGTCCTTATTGCTCTTTTTTGCCTTTTCGCGAAATTCGATGCATTTCTGGACAACCTTCAAAGGATCACGGCCCACAGGCACCTTCTGTACCGTCACGGCCACGCCGGCCGCGCGTAGATGCGAATTCAAACCCTCCACATACAAAGGCTCAGTAAGAATGCCCTCTGTAGCAACCAACACTCGACGTGCCATTGATCGCTTCGGCCGCGCCCGCCCCCGTGAACTTCCACCCCTGGGCATAACTTCACCTTCCCTCGCCACCGGACACCAGCGATGCGAAAAGACTTGGAGATAGACGCGGGACGCCCCCATAACGACCCAACAAGTACCGCCTCGACACATTTGCATCTCTGTGCCGTGGATAATCAGCTAGGGAAGATACGGAAGTTGCCCCATCAAGACCCTTATCCGTAAACCAAACCTGCTCGGGCTCGAGCTCAACATCGCTTAAAGGGGACAGGACGTAGCTTTCATGGCTAGTAAAAATAAGCTGAGCGCCCTTCTGGTTGACCGCAGGATCCGCGAATGCACTCAGAAGCACACCTAAGAGATGCGGATGAAGACTCGCATCAATTTCGTCAATAATCAGCAGGCCACCTTTTCGCAGAGTTTCCAACGCGGGCACAGATGCGGCGAGCCAGGCAACAGTTCCGTCGGACTCGCTCTCTACTGAAAATTGCGGGATCTCTTTGCCAACACCCCGATGGGTAAACACGAGGTGTCGAATGGTCGCAGCCAAGTCATCTTCGTCGATTGTTACTTCAAAGGAATCTTCCTCAGATTCTTCGTCATTTTCGCGGTCCGTGTCGTCGCGATTTTTCTCCTGTAGGATCGTCTGCATAATTCTGCGAATCGGCTCAGGAAGCTTAGTTTCTTCAACGTCGACTTTCTCTACACCGACGTCGGCAACCCTTAGTAGTGCGAGAAGATCATCAAAATCAATGCTCCCCTCAACAAGAGAATCCGCTATATCTCGGAGTCGGGATTCGCGGTGGTTGTCTTTCACTAAGACAGACTCGAAAGTAGAAGTCAGATGCCTGGCGAGACTGCTTAGCGGCGAGTCTCCCACAAGCAAGGCACGGCTAAGAACGAGCTCCCGCGGAGTCACATCGAACCGGGACTGCAACGAAGGATGGAACTGTTGCCTGGCCTCTTCTCTGTCTCGCCACAGCAGTGTCCGCCAGCGGCTCCTTGGAATATCTCGAAGCCACTCCGACTTAATTCCGTCGTGGTCAACGACAAAGCCATACAGGTGGCGCCTATTTTCGTACACGAAGTCGACTTCATACTCACTGGAAGCCGTCCTCATCGTCCCATCAAGGGCAAAAGGCGCCCGCTGCATGTACTTCGAGGCCTGCCAGGTAGTGGCCGTGTTCTCGATAGCCGCAAAAAAATAGCGCAGTGCATCCAGAATCGCAGATTTCCCGGTCGCATTACCTCCAAATATGCCCGCCAACGGATATGCGGCGCTAACCCAGTCGCCATCTGCGGGTTGCAACGTACGCAAAGAGGGTCGTGAGAGGTCCAGTGTGAACTCGTCCCTGACGCTCTTGTGGTTCCGCACAGTGAAGGCGAGAATCGTCATGAGGCGACCGTAGCACGCTTAGGACCCCCGTTCACACGGTTTTCGTTGTCTCGACGCATACCAGATCGCAGTTCAGGCTTCTCTCGATCTCCACGTGCTCCCATCATGGGAGGCTTGCCACTCCACACTGAGGTCGTCCCGGCGGTTCGCAACGGCCACCGCCAGCAGCGGATCCGACGGCGTGGAGGAGGACATCTCCAGCATCACTGCTACGTCCGCGGGACACCGCACTGCGGCCAGTCCCACCGGGTTCGACACCGCGACCTCTCTGCCGTCGGCGTCCACGACCCGCGCCCGGACGTACTGCACCCCCTTGGGGGGCCGCTCTAAGCTGTCCTGCTCACGGGTGGACGACGCCCACACGGTGAAGTCGTCCTCGTCGTAGTCCAACGTGAACGCCGGACGGTCCCCGTACGCCTCGGGCTCCTTATGCGCCCCGGTCTTCGCGCAGCCGGCCTCGTCCACCATGCGGCGCAGACGCGCGGTGAGCATCTCCACGTGGGGATGCCACATCATCATCGGCCCCAGCCCCGGAGCCTGTTCCTCCCAGACCTTGTACTCCATGCACATGGCCGCGTACAGCTCGGCGGTGAGGTCCGAGTGCTTGTACCAGCAGGGTGGCACTACCGATGTCACCAGCCGGTACTCGGCCACGAACCAGTCCACCCAGCGGCGCAGCGTGTTCCACGCCTCCCACTGGTGCTCGGCCTCGATCTCCCGCCACCGCGTGCCCATCCACACCGGCGGACCCTCGCCCGCGAGTTCCGCGTCGACCTCCGGGTCGACGTAGGGCAGCGGAGTCCCCGTCTGTCCGTCGTCATCGGCGGCCGCCGGCGCCTCCCATTCCGTGGGCTCGTCATCTTCAACCCAGGGCGATGCCATCAGTTCCGTCCTTCCCTCGTGTACCGGCGTGCTGGCCCGCCCAACAGCCTTTCGAGCCGGGCGAACAGCTCCTCAACGGCCTCGCGCCCGCCTGCCCCGGTCGAGCGCATGTAGCGATGCGCGGCGTCCTCGCACGTACCGCACAACCACACCCCGATTCCGCCGGCGGCACGACACTCGGCGCGGTCCAGGTGCCGCCCATCGGTACAGTGCCACCTCGTGGAGACGGGCCGCTGGCAGACATGGCACCGTGCACCCCCGTCGTCGCTCATGCCTGGCTCTGCCGGATCATCCTGGCCACGATCGCCACCGTGGCCCGCCTGCGGTCCCATCCAAAGAACTCCTTCTTGCCGTCCATGATCTGATGCAACCGCTGGTGATGGTCCCGGCACAACGGCATCAGCTCGTTGTGCGCTTCACGTGCCTGCCACCGGCCCGCCTCGTCCTGGCCCACGCCCTTGTACGAAACGTGGTGTAGGTCCAGGGTCCCGGCCTGGGTCAGCGTGATCCCGCAGACCTGGCAGGCTGGCTCTCGGCCGGCCTGCCGGCAGTCCGCGAACCACCGCACCCGCCTGTACCCCCATGCCTGGGACTGCAGGTACCGCTTGTACTCGGCTGAACCGGTGCGGTGTAGCCCGAACCTGCCCATGGCCTCACCGCACGGGGATCGCCGGGGCCGTCTCCGGCACCGGGTCCAACGCCGCCACGGATTCTTCGGCCCGGTCCGCGTCGGTCGGTGTGGACGGGGCCGGGTCCTTGGACTCCAGCTCGGCCAGCAGCGCCTTCGAGTACCGACCCGCGGCCTCCTTGATCTGCTTGCCGTCCTTGCGGTCCCACCAGCGGGTCATCCGCATCAGGATCGGACGCCCGTTACGGTTCAGCAGGACCCCCCACCCGAACGGCAGCCGACGCAGCTCCGCGACCGAGACCACCTCGGTATCGTGGATCTGCTCGGAGACCGAGGTGTGGTCCTTGCCGCGAGACTTCGAGGTCCGCATGATCTTGCGTTGACCGGCAAGCTTGGCGAACTGCTCCAGGTCGGACACGTTCGACGCACCCCCGAGCTGGACCTTCACCGTGGCCGCGTCGAACAGCGCCTGGGCCTGCTGCTCGCCCCACTCGTTGCGGGCCTGAGCCATCGACTGGAACACCGCGAACGGGCTGATCCCCACACCGCCGCCGTCCGCCATCAGCTGGGTCAGCCCCGGCCAGGCCCCGGAGATGTTCGCGATCTCATCGAGCACCAGGGACAGCGGCGGGTCCAGCCGGTTCCCGGGCGACTTCGCCGCCAGCTCACGCGCCCGCTCGGTGATGGCGTCCATCATCGCGATCAGGAACGGCCCGGCCGACGAGCCGCCGGTCTTGGTGCCCACGATGTAGAGCGTCCCGCACTCGGTGAGGAACTTGTCGATGTCCAGGGTCTCCTCGAACCGGCTGGGTCGCAGCACGTCGCGGACCTCGGGCACCGACAGCCCCTTGACCGCTCCCTCCACGCCGAACCACTTGGACTGGAGCAGCTTCGGATCACCCTCGATGATGCCCTTGAGCACCAGGTTCCAGTTCAGCGCGGCCTTGGGATGCTCGGTCAGGATCTTCACGGCCTCCTTGGCCTCGGCCGGGTTGTTGCCCCACCGCATCAGATCATCCACGGTGCGCTCACCCAGCGCCGCGGCGTGCAGCAGGCACTCCATGATCGTGATCGCCGGGGCCTGCCACTCCGCGTTCGAGCTGGAGGACCCCAGGCCGGAGGCACCGATCAGCGACGCCGCCCGCTGATTCGCCACACGCGGCTCTTCACAGCCCGTGATCGGGGACCACTTCAGCGTGGAGGGCTGACCAGTCAGCCCCTGCGGGTCGAACAGGGCCACCGGCCCCTTCTTCTTGCGCAGCTCGGCCGTGGCCCCCAGGTTGTCCGCACGAGAGCTGGTCGTAATGACCGGGCCGGGCGCGTCGAGAATCGCACCGATCAGCAGGTGCACACCCTTGCCCGAACGCGGCGGGCCGATCAGCACCACCGACTCCTCATAGGACGCGAACACGTCCACGCCCTCGGCCTTGCCCAGGCGCATGGCCCCGTCCGTGATGGCCGGCTTCTTGATCGAGGGCCGGACCTTCTTCACCCGGGACAGCACCGACTTGCGGCCCACCGTCTTGGTGATCTCCGCAGACCGGGCCAGTCCCTCGCGCTCGCGCAGCTCCTTGATGAACTTCTTGTCCGACTGCTGGTACCGGCTCCACGCCGTCACCGCTACGCCGATCAGCACGAGGACCAGCACCCCCAGACCGATCAGCCAGCCGATGACCCCGCCGGTGGTCGCCGTGCACCCCTGCGCGGTGGCCCCGAACGCGGCCGGGTCGTGCTCGCCCACGAGGAAGCCCAGCGGCGCGAACAGCGAGTCCGGCCTGGTCGGTGCCCCACAGTGGATACGCCCGGCCAGGAACCCGGCCAGCAGGTACGCCCCGTAGAGCAGCACGGCCGGCCCCATGAGCCAGATCAGTGCCGTCTCAGCCGGGTTGTCCCCTTCCAGGACAGAGTTGTTGCCACGTTCACGTCGCATCAGGCCACCGCCTCCTTCGCCTTGTCCATGCGCTCGTCCGTGTCGAACAGCGGCAGCTCGGCCCGCGTGAGCACGTTCTGCACCTCGAACGAGGAATCCCCCAGCCGCCACAGGCCCGTGCCCTTGGGCAGGGACCGCACCAGGGACCGCTCCCGGTCGGACAGTTCCATCTCCGACGTCGTGATCTTCAACGCGGACCGGTCCTGCCGGTAGATCACCTTCACGTCCGCGTCGGCCAGCAGGGACCGGGCCATCGCGGCCATCTTCGAGCTCTGATCACCAGCCATGTCCAGGTCAGCGATCTTGTGCAGCACGAGCACGTTGAAGATGCCGTACGCGCGGCTGAGCTTCCACTGCTCGACCATGCGCCGCAGGTCCGCCTCGGAGCTGATGTTGTCCCAGCCCTCTTCGTAGATCACGATCCGCTGCCCACCGTCGCGCGTGGTGACCATCGCTTCGGTCCATGCACCCGCGCACGCGTTGACCACGCGCACCGCCTCCGGGGAGGCACCCAGCAACGCGGAGGTGTCGATGCTCGTCGCGCACGCCTGCTCATCCAGCACCGCCGTGGTCTCCCCGTCGAACATGCCGGCCAGGTCGCCGGAGGACACGCGACCCAACGTCATCATCGTCACCGACGCGGCCTCCGCCTTCATCGCGTCCGGGTCCGCGCGGGCCGCGTCCAGCGCCCGGATCACGTCCGGGATGATCGGCGGCCGACCCTCGGCGTCCGCGACCGCCACGGCCGCGTCCAGGCCCGCCGAGAGCACATGGTGCTCGGGCGAGGTCATCTCCCGGTCGGTGAGGATCTTCACCAGGGCCACCAAGATGGACATGCGCCGGGTCCGCACCATCGAGGCCCACGCCCGGTCCGTCATCGGCTCACCCTGCACGTCGGTCGACGGCCGGGTGCCCGGGTCCAACGGGTTCAAGCGCGTGTCCAGGCCAGGGCCAACCTGGATCACCGACCCGCCCAGACCCTTGACCACACGGGTCCACTCGCCCTTCTTGTCCGAGGCCACCGAGAGCTTGCGCCCGGCCAGCACCTGCCGCACCGCCAGCGACTTGGCCAGCGACGACTTCCCGGTGCCCACCTGACCGAACAGCATCATCGACATGCCCGAGATGATCCCGGCCTCATAGAGCGCCCACGGATCGAAGCAGAACGCGCCGCCGCCGTGCATGTCCTTGCCGATCATCAGCCCGCGCGCACCCAGACCGGGGCCGGCCACGAACGGGTACGCCGTCGAGGCCGTGTGCGTCGTCGTGCGGACCGGCCGCGGAGCCAGCGTGCGCAGCCCCCGCAGCTGCCGTGCCCCGCGCGGTCCGGCCTTGCCCCACTGCGGCTGAGGGAACCGCACCTCCTTAGCCTGCGCGGCCATCGCCTTCCGCAGCGCCCGCTGGCCTCGCTCCAGCTCCCGGGCCGCACGCTTGGCCTCTCGGGCTTCGTCCTTGCCCGGTTCAATGATCTGGAACAGGTCCACCTTCGGTTCTTCACGCATCAGAGCTTCATCCTTCCGAACGGCAGGGCACCGGCCACGAACGCCGCGTCCTGCTCCATCCACACCGGGCGCAGCTCGCACTCGGCCGTAATCCCGGAGGCCACGACCTCCGCCGCCGCGGACTCCAGTTCGGACCGCGAGGCCCCGGTCACCGTGACCAGCACGACGACCTCCACGCCCGTGTGCCGACGCCGCAGCTCGGCCTCCTCGCGCTCGACGTCCTCCAGGGACTGGTCATGTTCCAACGAACCGATGCGACCGAGCTTGGTCATCAGCCGCGAGTTCGTGTGCCAGTCCGTCTTGCGCCGCTGCACGGACCGCACCGCAGCCCCACGCTCGACCGGCGCCAGGAACACCGAGACCGTGTGCCGGAAGTCCCCGGCGAACACCAGCTCGTCCAGGAACCCCAGCCGGGCCAGGTTCTGCGGCAGCTCGGAGACCTTGTAGGTGCGGTGGTAGTTCCCGTCCGTGACCATGTGGCCCGGGTGGACCTCCACGGCCATCGGTCCCGCGCTCGAGGGCGCAGTGCCCGCCGTCTGCCCGTCCGCCTTCATGGTCGAGACCATCACCGAGGCGTCCGGGTCGAACGCCGACCGCGAGAGGCCGGCCAGCGTGCGCGGGGAGTGCCAGGCGGTCACCTGGGTCCCCGAGCGCGGCAGCGTGCTCTCCACCGTCGTCATCAGCTTGAGCATGTGCTCCATGAGCGCCGGGGTGCCCCCGCCGAGCGCCTTGACCTGCGAGGTGATCTTCGACGGGGAGACCACCAGCGTCAGCCACTGCTCGTGCACCGGCATCGACTGGGCCTCCTTCATCAGCTCACGGAACGCCTGGTCCAGGAACGGGTCGATGCTTGCCCCTGACCGGCCCGCGCCCTCCTGCTTGGACTCGTAGAAGTCCTCCACGGCCGCACCGGAGATGAGCGTCGTCTGATCCGAAGCCTGAATCCGCACCACACCCGGCAGACGCGACAGCGCCGCCAGCGACGATCCCCACGACAGAGACCGTTCCTCCTGAGCGTCGAAGGACTCCAGATCAAAGCCCCGCGTCGTCATGACCTTCGCGCAGACCACCGCTTCCCGGGCGCGCGGGTCCCAGACGAACCCGGCCCCGTTGGGCATCGCGTAGACCATCAGCTCTCCGGCCACACCCGGCAGCCGGAACCGTGCCGGCTCACCCGGCTTGATCCGCCCCTTCGCATCACGCTGGGCCTGCGGCCCTGCCTCGCTCACGGGTGCCTGCGGCTCGCCGTCCACCAGCTCCAGCACGTGTGCCGGGGCCATCCCCTGGCGGTACTCGAGCTGATCCGTTGCCCCCCGCCGCAGGTACTGCGCCGCCACCCACACCCAGCCAGGCAGGGACCGGCCACGGAACCGGGTCGCACCGAACGCGCCGATCACGGCCATCAGCCCGATACCCACGAACATGGCCGGCCCGCCACGCAGGATGAACGCCATGCCGATCAGCACGCCGGCCAGAACCACGATCACCTGCTCCAGGGTCAGCCCCAGGATCAGTCCCTGAGTCCGTTCCTGGGGGAATCGGACGTCGTCGTACTCCGAGTCCATCGACTCCTGAATCATCGTTGCCATCAGCGGCCTCCTCGCATCACCATCGCCCCGGCACGCTGGCGCATCCGGCCAGCCCGCGCCGAAACGCCCCGCATCGAATTCATTGCTCCACGCCCGGCCCGGCTCGCGGCCATCACGCCCGCCTGTTCAGCCTGGCCGGCACCACCGGCCAGCCACGCGGTGACCGCAAGCATGAAGATCGGCATGGCCGCGGCCACGAACACCAGCACCATGCCAGCCACGGTCTGCACCCAGTCCGTGGACAATGCCGCCATCGCCATGCCCAGCCGCACGACGGCGGCTGCGATCGGCCCGGCCATGATCAGCCCCAGCATCATCGACAGCCACCGCCCCGCCAGGGCCTTGGCCGGCTCCAGGGCCAGCGAGAAGATCGCCGGGGCCGCGAACGAGGCCAAAATCAGAATCAGCACCAGACGGAAGATCATCATCGCCATCAGCACGAAGCAGGCGAAGAAGATCACCAGCGCGATGATCCACGCGACCAGGATCATCCCGTTCTCCGCGTTCTCGCTGGCCATCTCCCACTGCGCGAAGTTCTCGTCCAGCAAGATCTTGTCGTTGGCGGCGTCGTAGGTCAGACCGAACAGTCCCAGCACGCCGGCCACTGCCTCGTCCTGGCCATCGGTGCCACCGGAACCGACCTGCAAGATCCACAAGGTCAGCTGCTGGGTCGCACCCATCGCCATCCACACCAGCCCGACCACCACGTAAGTCGCCGGGATGCTGAACACCGCCGCCAGGAACGCGCGCAGCATGCCGGCCGTGGACCCGCGCACCGCCGAGAGCGCGACCTGGACGGCCACGAAGATCACCAGCAGCGGGATCATCGCCAGCACGATGACGTTCAGCATTCCCGGGTGGTCGATCACCGTGCTCTCGCCGCCGGCCACCGTGGTGGTGACCTGACCGCCGACGACCGTGACCCACCACTCCGGGGTCAGCGCACCCACGGAGAAAGCCTGCTCGATCAGCCCGGCAGCGGCCTTCGCCAGCCCCAGGATCGAACCCCGCATGAACTCCTCGAAGTCCTTCTCCCACATCGTTCTCTCCCTCCGTGAGTGCGCTCAGGACCTCAGAACAGCGGCAGGCCGGCGCCCCAGCCGATCAGGCTCGCGGCACCGGCGATCAGGGCCGCAGCCACGATGCCCCAGACCACGAAGCTGATACCCACGTCCTGCGCGCGGCCGCTCGAGGAGAGCTTGCCGAAGATCCAGACCAGCACGCCGATGCCGACGGCGACGATCAGGATGACCAGGAAGGTGCCCAACGCCAGGCCTGTGACGTTCTGGATGGTGGGCATCCAGGGCGCGTTGAAGCTCGGTGCGATGTCCGGGACACCGGCAGCCACCGTGGTGGCCGCGTGAATCAGATTGCTCATCAGAGGTCCTCCCGTAGGGATGTGATGTGACGACGGCCCGGATGTCTTCCGGCCCGCGCGGGCACCTCCTGCCCGCTGCCAGATGTACGACGGGCCGCACCGCCACGCATGTCACCTGACCCGCACACGAGAAAGCCCCCACCCGCTGCATCCGCAGCAGGTGGGGGCAACTCGCAGATCAGATCAAGAGCAGTTCTGACCCCGCGTCAGCGTCAGGGTCCGCCCGGTCTGAGCACCGTTGGTCAGCGACTGACGCGCCACGTGCACCTCGACCGGCGAGCACTCGGCCGTGGCCTCGTTCCGCGCCGAGCAGTCCGGCTCACCCGACCCGTTCACCTCGCCCGTGGCATACCACTTCACCGATGTGACGACCGTGTACGAGGATTCCGTGCCCGTAGGCTCCTTGCCCCACTCGTACCCGTCCAACGCGGGCTGTCCACCGAGCAACGTACTGATCACACGCTCACGCTCTGCCCGATCCGGGGACGGCTCCTCCTTGTCGAAGTCCCGCACCGCCTGCCGGTTGCAGGTCTGCTTCGGGGCGTTCTTCTCGATCGCGACCGACTGTGGCCTGGCCCCGGCGGGCATCAGCTCGCTCGTGCCCAGCCCAGCCCCCCAGCTCGCGCCGGCCGTGCCAGCGCCCAGCACCGTCGCCCCCACCGCCGCCAACGCGACCATCGTCCACCCCTTGCGCATCCCGCCCGGGGAGAACAAGGCCCTGCCCCACACCGCCAGCACCACGCCAGCACCGACCGCCAGGATCAGCACGACCAGCGCCGTCCCGACCACCCATCCACTGATCTGTGACCACCCTGACAGCCCGTCCGGGTTGATTCCGTTCAACATGTCCGACTCCTCGCCGCTCGTCTGGCCCGTCTTGCTTCGTTGCCGTGTCTCGTCCTGGGTTCGCGGTCGCCACCGCGAAGGTCTGTCAGCACGCCGTCGCCTGCACCACCACCAGCACCCACATCACGAGCACCGCCAGCGCCACGGCCGCAATCACCCACCGACCCCGGGCCGAGTCCCACCTGTCCGGTACCCGCTCCTGCCACGACGTCGGCAGCGGCGCGTCCACGGACTCCGCCACCCACCGACGCCCGGCCTCTCCCGTGCGCTGGCGCAGCCGCCGCACGGACGAGAACAGCCCCCGGTCCCGCTCTACGTAGACCACGCGCGGCTCCTGACCCTCCGGCACGTCATGGCTCTGCTCGAACTCCGACTGCTCGCTCACTTCTCTGCCCTCTCGTTTCGGATCACCGTTGCCGCCACCCTCAGCAGGTGCCGCGTCTCGGCCAGATACTGCCGACTCGTGGAGTGGCTGAACCCGGTGGCCTGCATGACGTCCTCGACCGTGACCGCTTCCATCCGGCCCCCCGCCTGCGCGCAGGCCAGCGCGACCTGCCGCGCCCAGTCCCCCGCGTCCCCGTCGTCGGGAAGGCAGCCGATCAGCACGCGCATCGTCACCGCCTGCCCCGACCGGGCCACCTCCTGCGCCGCCCGGACCACCCGGGCACAGCGCACCAGCTCACGCCGGGCCTGACGCAGTGCGGTGACCGAGACGCCCATCGCCTCCGATGCCGCCACGACGTCATCCCCGAACGCCAGCACCACGGCCAGAGCACGGGCCGTCATCTCCGAGGACTCCATGACCGACTCGACCACCCGCATCACCTCCGCGACTTCCCGGTGTGCAGCCAGCGCTTCAACCACGGCCTCGGCCGGGTCCTCCATGACCATCGACACCGCAGTCTTCTCCCGCGCCACCGCGGAAGCCTCCAGCGCCTCCTGGCCCGCCCGCGACCGGCCGACCGCCCGCAGATGATCCACCGCTCGGTTCCGGGCGATGGTGCCGACCCAGGTCCGCAGGGAACCCCGGTCCGGATCGAACCGCTCCCGGGAGTGCCACGCGGACTCCCACGTGCTCTGGAGCACGTCCTCCACAACGTCGCCGTTGCCCGAGGGTCCGAGCACGGCCACTACCGTGCCTCGCACCGAGGCCACCGCTTCCGCCAGCTCGTCACCGGTCACCAGCATCATCCCCGCCGGAGCCACCCGGTCCGCCTGCCCGGCCATCACTCCACCGCCTCCACCAACCCCCGTGGCATCGCCCGCCGCTCCAGCCGGCAGTGCGGGCAGTCCGCAAGCACGGCCTGCCCGTACGCCGGGACGTGCACGTCCGGGTCCTGGCACGGCTCACCGGTCCGCAGCTCACGCACCTGCCCCGAAGCAGCCGGACCCTGAGCCACCGCGACGGGCCGGGGCCGGGTCACCGCGACCAACTCCTCGAACTCCGAGGCCAACGACCGCGCCACGAACGCCGTGGGCTTGCGCACCGGCCCCGAGGCCCGCGCCAAGACCACGTCCACGATGGACCGCAGCTGCCCATCCCCGAGGTCCGCAGCCGCCGGCACCCGCTGAACCAAGTCCGCCAGGACCACACCCCGATGGACCAGCCCCACGCCTTCCCCACCGTCGATGACCTGATCGGTCCGTCGTCCGTCGTCCGTCGTCGTCTCCGCGCGCACTGCACCGGACTGACGGACTGACGGACGGACAGATGAGGGTTCTTGAGGGTTAGTCCGCGCGCGATCCTTATAGTCGGCAAAGTCGTGATTGTCGGGTGAGTCCGCCGAAATTGTCGGGTGAGTCGACTCACCCGACAGATTGTCGGGTCGCGTGTTCATGCGGGTCTCAGATTTACCCGAC
>NZ_JXSP01000004.1:0-15316 GCF_000946635.1 Micrococcus sp. MS-ASIII-49 | reverse complement strand
CTATTCTCAGACACGCCCTAGGCCCGGGGCGGGCCCCCGGCAAGAGTGCTGTGGTGTCCCGCCGAGGGGTGCCGTCGCCTCCGCTTCCGGTGTCCGCGGCAGTTCCTAGACTGGGCGACATGAGCACCGAGCCGACCCCCTCGTCCGCCACCCCCGAGACCGAGTCCGCCGCGCCGTCGTCGTCCGGGCTGCCGCAGGCCGCCCCGCAGGCGGCGTGGCCCGAGCGCGTGGAGACCGGCGAGCACCAGGTGTCCTACCGGGCCACCGTGGCCGCGCCGGCGCACGAGCTGTGGGCGATGCTCGCGGACCCGCACCGCCATCACGAGGCGGACGGGTCCGGGACCGTGCGGCCGAAGGTGAGCGGGCCGCACCGGCTGGCCGTGGGCGACCGGTTCCGCGTGGCCATGCGGAAGTACGGGGTGCCGTACACGATGACGCTGACCGCCACCGCCGTGGACGAGGACGAGCTCGTGGAGTGGGCCCACCCGGGCGGACACCGGTGGCGCTGGGCGTTCCAGGACAACGGGGACGGCACCACCGAGGTCACCGAGACCTTCGACTACTCGTGGGCCCGGCCGGCCGTGCGCCGCGCGTACGAGCTGCTGCGCGTGCCGGCGGACAACGGGCGGGGCATCCAGTCGAGCCTCACGCGGCTGGCGGGCCGCCACCTCTGAACCGACCGCGTCTCCGCACTTTCGTTCGGGAAACGGCGGCGTGTCGGCGCACTTTCGTGCGGGAAAAGGTCAGCCCTCGCGCCGTTTCCCGAACGAAAACGCGCTGACGACCGCCGTTTCCCGAACGAAAGCGGGGGGGTGCGGGGGTCAGACGGCGGACCAGTGGGTCGCGGCCGGCAGCTGCGCCAGGTGCGGGGTGACGAGCGCACGCCACGCGAGGAACGAGTCGGACTCGAGGAAGGCCACGGTGTGGTCCTCGAGCGTGCGCCAGCCGATCAGCAGCCGGTAGCGCGCCGGGTCCTCCACCTGCCGGGACAGCGCGAAGGACGTCGCGCCCCCGTCCCGGAACAGCGGCTCGGCCTCGGCGACGGCGGCCTCGAACGCCGCCTCCGCCCCCGCCGCCACGTGCAGCTCCACCGACTCGATGACCGGACCGGCCGTCGTCGCGCCCTGCCCGGCGCTCACGCGTGCACCCGCGGGCTCGTGGAGTGGCCGGTGAACCAGGCTGCGAGCTGGCCGTCCGCCTCGATGCCGACCTCGATCATGCGGTCGCGGCCGAACTCCACCGACTGGCGGGCGGTCGCCACGAGGTGCGCGCCGAGCCTGGCGGGCGCCACGTAGGTGATCTCGGCGCGCCGGGTGACGGGGGCGGCGCCGAAGGTCGCCACGCAGTACGCCAGCGCCGAGTCCGCGAGGTGGAACAGGAAGCCGCCGTGGCAGATCTCGTGGGAGTTCACCATGTCCGCGGTGACGTCGCGGTGCAGCACCACGCGCCCCTCGGCCACCTCGCCGAGGGTGACGCCGTGCTCCCGCACCGCGGGGTCGTTCGCGTAGATCTCCTCGAGGCGGGCGAGGATCTCGTCCCGGCTCTGGCCGGACGAGCTCTGGGGGGTCTCAGTCATGGGCCCATTGTGTCGCAGGTCTGTGTCGCAGGTCGCGCCGCCCCGCGCCTAGGGTGGCGGCGTGACGCAGACCACCTCCACCCCCGTGCGCCTCCGCGCCCGCGACGGCTTCGTGCTCGCGGCCCGCCACTTCGCCCCCACGACGACGACGCCCCCGGCCTCGCCTGCCGGCACCGTGGTGATCGCCTCGGCGACCGGGGTGAAGGCCACGTACTACCGGCGCTACGCCGAGTTCCTGGCCAGCCACGGGTTCCACGCGGTCACGTTCGACTACCGGGGTGTCGGGGAGTCCCGCGAGCCGTTCGCCGTGGCGCGGCGGGCGCGGTGGGCGGACTGGGGCGCCCTCGACGCGGACGCCGTGCTCGGCTGGGCCCGGACGCGCCTGCCCGGCCCCCTCCTGACGGTGGGCCACAGCTTCGGCGGGTTCGGCGTCGGGCTCGCGGACGAGGCGCGTCACGTGGCCCGGCACGTGGCCGTCGGCGGGCAGCACGCCCACTGGCGGGACTACCGGGCGCGGCCGGGGAGGGCGCGGATGTGGGCGCGCTGGCACGCGGCGATGCCGGCGATCACGCTGGCCCGCGGGCACTTCCCGGGGCGGCGGCTCGGCTGGCTCGAGGACCTGCCGCGCGGGGTCGCCCTGGACTGGGCGCGCAGTCGCCGCGACTTCACCGCGAGCGCCCGCACCACCGCCGGCCGGGACGAGCTGCGCCGTCGTCTGGCCGCGTTCACGGCGGACGCGCTGATCGTGGCGCCCGTGGACGACGACTTCGGCACCGACGCCGCCCTCGACCGCGCGGACGCCTACTCGCCGGGTCGGCAGACGGTGCGCTGGCGGGTGCGGCCGGAGGAGCTCGGTGTCGCGGAGATCGGGCACTTCGGACTGTTCCACGCTCGGTTCGCGCCGGCCTTCTGGCCGGCCACGCTGGAGTGGCTGCGCGACGGCGTCGCCCCGGCCGCGGCCCGCTGAGGCTCGCGCACCGGAATCGCTGCGGCCCGTCCCGTCCCCGCGACGACGACGGCGGCCGCCCCGGCCCGGATCTCCGGGCGGGACGACCGCCGTCGCACTGGTGCGTGTGATGTGTCGATACTACCCCGCGCCCAGCGGATGCCCAGGCGGCACGTCAGTCCTGCATCGCGTAGTCGATGACGACGCGGCCCTCGATCTTGCCGTGGCGCATCTCCTCGAACACGTCGTTGATCTCGGTGAGCGGGCGGGTGTGGAACGTCGGGTGGATCTTCCCGGCCGCGTAGAACTCGAGCGCCTCGACCATGTCCTGCCGGGTGCCCACGATCGAGCCGCGGATGGTCAGGCCCTTGAGGACGATGTCGAAGATCGGCGCGGGGAAGTCGCCCGGGGGCAGGCCGTTGAACACGATGGTGCCGCCGCGGCGGGTCATCGCGATGGCCTGGCCGAACGCCTGCGGGTGCACGGCCGTGACGAGCACGCCGTGGGCGCCGCCGATCTTCTCCTGGATCTCCACGGAGGGGTCCGCGACGTTCGCGTTCACGGTCAGCTCCGCGCCGTGCCGGGAGGCGAGCGCCAGCTTGTCGTCCGCGACGTCCACGGCCACCACGCGCATGCCCATCGCCACGGCGTACTGCACCGCGATGTGCCCCAGGCCGCCGATGCCGGAGATCACGACCCACTGCCCGGGCCGCACCTCGGTCTGCTTCAGCCCCTTGTACACCGTGACGCCGGCGCACAGGATCGGGCCGACCTCCATCGGGTCCGCGCCCTCGGGGATCACGGGCGCGTAGCGGGCGTCCACGAGCATGTACTCACCGAACGAGCCGTCCACGGAGTAGCCGCCGTTGACCTGCTCCTCGCACAGCGTCTCCCACCCGGTGCGGCAGTACTGGCAGTGGCCGCACGCTCGCCACAGCCACGCGTTGCCGACCATGTCCCCGACCTTGAGGTTCTCGACGTCGGGTCCGACCTCCTCGACGATGCCCACGCCCTCGTGGCCCGGGATGAACGGCGGGGTCGGCTTCACCGGCCAGTCGCCCTCCATCGCGTGCAGGTCCGTGTGGCAGACGCCCGAGGAGATGAGCTTCACGAGCGCTTGGTGCTGGCCGGGCGTCGGGCGCTCGACCTCCGTGACGTCGGCCTCTGTGCCGAACTGGGTGACGACGGCTGCCTTCATCGTGGTCATGGGGATCACCTTTCGTGGAGTGGGGAGGGGGGGTCGTGCGGTGCCGGCGTCGGCTCAGAAGAACCCGAGCTTGTCCTCGGAGTAGGAGACGAGCAGGTTCTTGGTCTGCTGGTAGTGGTCGAGCATCATCAGGTGGTTCTCGCGGCCGATGCCGGAGGACTTGTACCCGCCGAACGCGGCGTGGGCCGGGTAGGCGTGGTAGTTGTTCACCCACACGCGGCCGGCCTGGATCGCCCGGCCCGCGCGGTAGGCGGTGTTGCCGTTCCGGGACCACACGCCGGCGCCGAGCCCGTAGAGCGTGTCGTTGGCGATCCGCATGGCGTCGTCGAAGTCGGTGAACGTGGTCGTCGAGACCACCGGCCCGAAGATCTCCTCCTGGAAGATGCGCATCGAGTTGTCCCCGCGGAAGATCGTGGGCTGCACGTAGTAGCCGCCGGCCAGTTCGCCCTCCATCTCGGCGCGGGCGCCACCGATCAGCACCTCGGCGCCCTCCTGACGGCCGATGTCCAGGTAGGACGTGATCTTCTCGAGCTGGTCGTTGGAGGCCTGGGCGCCCATCATCACGTCCGTGTCGAGGGGGTTGCCGGTCACGATGCGCGAGGTCCGCTCCACGACGGCGTCGAGGAACTTCTCCGCGATCGACTCCTGCACGAGCGCCCGCGACGGGCACGTGCAGACCTCGCCCTGGTTCAGCGCGAACAGGGTGAAGCCCTCCTGCGCCTTGTCCCAGTAGGCGTCGTCGGCCGCCATGACGTCCTCGAAGAAGACGTTGGGCGACTTGCCGCCCAGCTCCAGGGTCACCGGGATGATGTTCTCCGAGGCGTACTGCATGATCAGCCGGCCCGTCGTCGTCTCACCCGTGAACGCGATCTTGCGGATGCGCGGCGACTGCGCGAGCGGCTTGCCGGCCTCGAGGCCGAAGCCGTTGACCACGTTGACGACGCCGGCCGGCAGCAGGTCCGCGATCAGCTCGATGAACACCATGACCGAGGCCGGCGTCTGCTCGGCGGGCTTGATCACGACGGCGTTGCCCGCGGCCAGCGCGGGCGCCAGCTTCCACACCCCCATCAGCAGCGGGAAGTTCCACGGGATGATCTGGCCGACCACGCCGAGCGGCTCGTGGAAGTGGTAGGCGACGGTGTCCTCGTCCACCTGGGACAGGCCGCCCTCCTGCGCGCGGATCGCGCCGGCGAAGTACCGGAAGTGGTCGATGGCCAGCGGCAGGTCCGCGTTGAGGGTCTCCCGGACGGCCTTGCCGTTGTCCCAGGTCTCCGCGACCGCCAGCATCTCGAGGTTCTCCTCCATGCGGTCCGCGATGCGGTGCAGCACGAGCGCACGCTCGGCCGCCGAGGTGGCGCCCCAGGCCGGGGCGGCCTTCCAGGCGGCGTCGAGGGCGACGTCGATGTCCTCGGCCGTGCCGCGGGCGACCTCGCAGAACACCTTGCCCGTCACGGGCGTGACGTTCTCGAAGTACTGGCCCTTGACCGGGGGTGTCCACTCTCCTCCGATGAAGTGCTCGTAGCGGGACTTGAACTCGACCTTGGCGCCCTCGGTGCCGGGGAATGCGTAGACGGTCATGGTGCTGGCTCCTTTGCCTGCGGTTGCCTCGGCGCCGGTGGCGCCCTGCCGTGGCTGTGACCCTAGTCACAAGGAGGTTGCACGGAGGTTGCAGCCGGGCGCGGGTGAGGGGCGGGCCGGGTCAGGCCAGGTCCCGCTCGATCCGCTCGAGCGTGGCCACGGCGAGCGCCCGCCGCGGCGAGTCCGCCGGCAGCAGACGCAGGGCGGCGCCCCAGAGCTCGACGTCGTCGCGGGCCTCGGGGCGGCCCAGGTAGGCCCAGAGCTGTTCGACATCCGCGTCCTGGGCGACGGCCTCGCGCAGCGCCTCCCCCAGCTCCGCGCGGATCGAGGCGACACCGGGGGACGCCGACCGCGGCAGCACCGGCCCGGCCGCCGCGTGCAGCGCACGGTCCAGATCCCCGGCGCGCAGCGCCTCCCGCGCGCACAGCAGGTCCGCGTGCACCTCCCCCACGAGCCGGTACGGCCGGGACAGCAGTGCCACCGGCGCCCCCACGTCCCGCAGCGCCCGGCGGAGTCGATGCACCTCGGCGCGCAGCGAGATGGCGCGGGCGGGGGAATCGCCCGGCGCGGGCCGGGGCCCGGCGGTCTCCTCCGGATACAGCGCGACCTCGAGCTCGGCGCCGGTCAGGCCCGGGCCGTGCCACGCGAGGAGGGTGAGGATCTCGGCGTGCCGGCCGGTGAGCTCGACCCCGTCCAGCGTGGGCGGCAGGTGGCCGGTGACGCGCAACAGGCCCGCGGCGGCGTCGTGGCGGTGCGGCGCGGCGGCGGGGCTCGGCCCCGGCGAGGCGGACGGCGGAGCCGAGGGGCCCGGCGTCGGGGCGGTGCCGCGGGGACGGCCCCGGGACGGGGCGGGCAGGTCCCGCCAGGCGGCGTGCACGGCGTCCACGGTGGCCTGGAGCAGCGGCAGGGCGAGGTGGCTGACGGCGTCCTCCCCGCCCGTGAGGTCCAGGACCCCGACGAGCCGCCCGGTGGCCGGGTCCGTGAGCGGGACGGCCGAACAGCTCCACGGGTGCACGCGCGGGCTCAGGTGCTCGCCGCGGCTGACCTGCGTGGGGGCGCCGGTCGCGAGGACGATGCCGGGGGCGGAGGTGCCCATGGACGCCTCGGACCAGTCGGCGCCCGCCACGAAGCCCATGGTCTCGGCGTGGCGCACCGCGGTCCGGTCGCCCTCGACCCACAGCAGGTGGCCGCGCGCGTTGCCGATCGCGGCGAGCATCCCGGCCTCGGCCGCGGGGTGGATGAGCATGCGGCGGACCACCGGCAGGGCCACGGCGAGGCGCTGGTCTCGGCGGGCGGCGGCGAGGTCGTCGTCGGAGAGGGTGGCCGGGTCGGTCTGGCCGGGTACCGCGGGGGTGAGGGCGCCGAGGGAGCGCAGCCAGGACTCACGGACCTCTCGCCGCAGCCCCTGCAGGGCGGCGCGCAGGCCCTGGTCTGCGCCGGCCGGAGCGGTGGGCGACGACGGCGCGAGCGACAGGCGGACCGCGGCGAGGGACTCGTGGGCCCGGTCCACGGCGCGTCGGTAGGCGCTGGTGGCGAGGGTCGAGCTCATCCCGAGCCTGCCATCAACCGCGAGCGGATCAGGAACCGCTTGCCCTCGGGCGCCTCGACGGAGAAGCCGGAGCCGCGCCCGTCCACCACGTCCAGGGTGAGGTGGGTGTGCTTCCAGTACTCGAACTGGGCGGCGGACATCCAGAACGGGATCTCCACGGCGGCCTGGTCCCCCTCGGCCGGCAGCGCGAAGGTGCCCAGCAGGACGTCGGCGGCGCCGGTCGTGAAGTCGCCGGCGGGATAGCACATGGGCGCGGAGCCGTCGCAGCAGCCGCCGGACTGGTGGAACATGAGCGGGCCGTGGATCGGGAGGAGTCGGCGGATCAGCTCGAGCGCCGCGGGCGTCATGGCGACGCGGGACACGGTTTCGCCCGGCAGCTCGGGGCGAGCGTCGAGCGCATGCTCCGCCGACGAGGACGGCACGGTCATCGCGACCTCCTGGGGATGGGCGATCGTCGGTCCCCACACCCTAGCCTCGAACGTGATCCACGTCACCCCTGCTCGTGTCGTGGGGGGCGCGGCGGCCCGGGGGCTGTGCCGCGAGCCAGACGTTTCGGCTGCAATCAGGGGCTGATCACGACCGAAACGTCTGGCTCACGGCGCGGGGGTGGCGCGGAGGTGGGGAAAGCACGAGGGCTGGGGCGGCGGGCGGCTCACGCGGCCACGCCCGGCGTCCACCCTCGTACACTCGGCGCATGCTCCCGAACCCCAGCCCCACCGTCACCGTGGACGGCCTCCTGTTGCGCCCTCTGCGCGCCGCGGACGAGATCGCGGCGCGCGAGGCGGACGCCGAGCTGCATCGGGAGGGGTTCGACTTCCTGATGGCCGGCACCCGCTCCTTCCCCGCGATCCGCCGCGCGTTCGCCGCCGAGGCACGCGGCGACGTCGAACCCGGCCGAGTGCCCGCGTCCTTCTACGTGGGCGTGGACGAGAACGGCGAGCTGGTGGGCCGGGTGTCCGTGCGGTGGGAGCTGAACGAGGCGTTGCGGCACGTCAACGGGCACGTGGGTTACGCGGTGCGCCCCGCATTCCGGCGGCGGGGGCACGCCGTGCGCCTGCTGCGCGGCGCCCTGACGCTGCTGGCCGCACGCGGGGTGTCCACCGCCCTGCTCACGTGCGACGAGACGAACACCGCCTCCGTGGCCACGATCCGTGCGTGCGGGGGCGTGCTGCGGGACCGGGTCGAGGCGGGCCTCGACGGTGCGCCCTTTCCCGAACCGACGCTGCGCTTCGTCGTCCCCACGACGGCGGCCTGACCGGAGGGACGGCGCGGATCGCGTCGCGCCGCCGGCCTCAGTAGGCCTTGACGCGCTGCTCCACGATCAGGTGGATGAGCGCGAACCGGCCCTCCTCCTGGACGGCCTTGAGCGCCGCGTCCACGGCCGCCGGCACGTCCGCGTCCCGCTCCACGCGCACCCCGAAGCCGCCGAACGCCTCGGCCATGGCGGCGAAGTCGGGGTTCTTCAGCTGGGTGCCGGAGACGCGCCCGGGGTACTCGCGCTCCTGGTGGGTGCGGATGGTGCCGTACTCCTGGTTGTCCATGACGATCACGAGGGGTGTGGCGCCGTACTGCGCGGCGGTCGCCAGCTCCTGACCGTTCATGAGGAACTCGCCGTCGCCGGCGATGGTCACCACGGTGCGGTCCGGGAAGTTCAGGGACGCGGCCACGGCACCCGGCACCGAGTAGCCCATGGAGCCGTTGCGGGCCGAGATCATGGCGCGGTAGCCCTCGGTCGGGAAGTACCGGTGCGCCCAGTTGGTGTGCTCGCCCGCGCCGAGGGAGATCATCGAGTCCTTCGGCAGCTTCGGCACCAGGTTGGCCATGAGGGTGGCCATCTTCGCCTGGCCCTCGGACGGCTCGGCCGGGGGCAGGGCCGCGAACTTCTCCTGCTCGCCGCGCATGCGGGAGGTCCACTCCTCCCACTCCGGCTTGACCTCGAGCTCCATGCGGACGAGGTCGCGGATGAACCCGTCCGGCTTGGCCACGATCTGGTGGGACACGGGGCCGGAGCGGCCGCGCAGGGACGGGTCGATGGTGACCAGGAAGTTCTTCTTGTCCCAGTTCTGGCGGATGGTGAAGCCATTGGTCACGGCGTCGCCCGGCACGGTGCCGACGAACACGATGAGGTCGGTCTCCTCGAGCATGTCGTAGGTCGGCTTCGGGCGGCCGTAGCCGATCGGGCCCACGTAGGACGGCGAGGAGAACGGCACGGTGCCCTCGGTGCGCCACTCGGCGGCGGCGGGGATCTTGTGCTCCTCCAGCCACGTCGTCAGGGTCTGCGCGCCCTCGTCCGTCCAGTCGTTGCCACCGGTGATGAACAGCGGCTTGCGGGACTCCTTGAGCGCGGCGTGCAGGGACTTCCAGTCCTCCACGGTCATGCCGCCTGGGGCCACGGGGATCTGCGGGTGCAGGTGCGCGTCGATCTCCTCACGGATCACGTCCTCCGGCAGGCCGACGACGACGGGCCCGGGCCGGCCCGAGCTGGCGGCGAACATGGCCTCGGCCACGATCTCGGAGGCGCGCTCCGGGTGGTCCAGGACCATCACGCGCTTCGCACCGGTGCCGAACCAGGCGTGCGGGTCGAACTCCTGGAAGGCCTCGCGGTCGCGGTGCTCGAACGGGATCAGGCCGACGAACAGGACGAGCGCCGTCGAGTCCTGCCACGCGGTGTGCAGGCCGACGTGGGCGTTCGCGGCGCCCGGGCCGCGCGTCACCATGGCGACGCCGGGGACCACGTTCATCTTGCCGTCGGCCTCGGCCATGTACGTGGCGCCGCCCTCGTGGCGGCACACCACGTTCTCGATGCCCGAGTCGTGCAGGCCGTCCAGGACGTCCAGGTAGGACTCGCCCGGCACGGAGTAGACGCGCTTCACGCCGTGGGACTCGAGGGTCTTGACGATGACGTGCCCGGCGGAGAGGCGACCGGTCGCCTGGGAGGTCTGGGACATGGAGGTCTCCTGTGCTGGTTCGGGGGCCCTCCGGCCCCGTGGGTGCACCCCGCCGCGCAGACGGGGCCCGTGGGGGTCAGGGTACTGGACGGGAAGGCGCCGGAGGCGACCCGATACGCGGCGTGAAGCCGGTGACGGGCGGACGGGCCCGCCGTACGATTTCCCCATGCTCTCCGCGCCGACGCTCACCCGCCTCGCCTCCCTCGCCGCGTTCCTGAACACCGCCCCCGGCCTGCGGGGCGGTCAGCCGGCCGACGAGCGGTTCACCGCCGCCACGCAGCTGCCCTCCCTCGTCCCTGAACTCCAGGAGGACGAGGTCCGCCTCCGCCTGGCCGCCGCCGCGGCCGTGCGCGGCCGCGAGCTCCGCGGCCGTCTGGCCGAGGTCTGGGCCCTCGCCGCCGTGGACGAGGCGGCCGCCGTGGAGCGCGTGAACGCCCTCCTCGCCGCGGCCGGGCCGCTGCGGCTGACGGCCGGGGGCGACGTCGTCGGGCTGGCCCCGGCGCAGGTCCCCGCCGACGCGGTGGAGCGGCTGGCCGCGATGGCCGCCCTCGCGCTGGCGGAGACCGCGATGGACGGCGAGCTGACCCGCCTGCGCGTGTGCGAGGGCGAAGACTGCGAGAACGCGCTCGTGGACGCCAGCCGGAACCGGTCCAAGCGGTTCTGCGACGAGGCCAACTGCGCCAACCGCACCCACGTGCGCTCCTACCGGGCACGCCTGGCCGAGGCGGCGGAGGCCGCACCCGCGACGGATCCGGCCGGTCCGGAGGAGGCGGAGGCGCCGGAGGCCGTCGCGGATGAGGCGGCCCCCGCCGACAAGCCCCGCCAGGAGACCGAGAAGGAGAAGAAGGAGCGCAAGAAGGCGGAGAAGAAGGCCCGCAAGAAGGCGGAGAAGAAGGCCCGCAAGAAGAAGTCGGACAAGAAGAAGGACTGACCCGGCCCCACCCGCCAGGTGACCCGCCGCTGAACATCCGGGGACGGGGCGGCCTCTGGTTCCGTCGGCCGGCCGGACGCCCCTAGCCTGCGAGACATGAGCGAGCACACCCCCGCCCACACCCCCGCGTCCCTCGGACCCGCCCACCGCAAGGTCGGCGTCGTGGGGGCCGGCGGCGTCGGCACCGCGATCTGCTACGCGGCGCTGATCCGCGGCGTCGCCCGCGAGGTCGCCCTCTACGACATCGACGAGCCCAAGGTCCGCGCCGAGGTCCTCGACCTGGCCCACGGCACCCCGTTCACCTCTGCATCCGCGATGACCGGCGGCGCGGACCCGGACGTCCTGGCCGGCTGCGAGGTCGTCGTGATCACGGCCGGCGCCAAGCAGAAGCCGGGGCAGACCCGCCTCGACCTCGGCGCGCACAACGTGGAGATCCTGCGCGGCCTGCTGCCCCAGGTGCAGGCGCACGCGCCGGACGCGCTGATCGTGCTCGTCACCAATCCCCTGGACGTCCTCACGCTGGTGGCCCAGCGCCTCACCGGTCTGCCGGCCGGCCGGGTGATCGGCTCGGGCACCCTCCTGGACACGTCCCGCCTGCGGTGGCTGCTGGCGTCCCGCGCGCAGGTCCACGCGTCGTCGGTGCACGCGGCCATCCTCGGCGAGCACGGGGACACGGAGTTCCCCGCGTGGAGCTCGGCGCGCATCGGCCCGACGCCCCTCCTCGAGTGGCCGACGCCGGCCGACCCGCTGTTCACCCGCGCCGACCTGGACGAAGTCGCGGACACCGTGGTCAACGCGGCCTACGAGGTGATCCAGGGCAAGGGCGCCACCACGTACGCGGTCGGCGTGGCCACGACCCGCCTGCTCGAGGCGATTCTGCGCGACCAGCACGCCATCCTGCCGGTCTCCACCGTGCTCGACGGCGTCCACGGGCTCTCGGGGGTCGCGCTGTCCATGCCGTCCGTGGTGGGGCGCGACGGCGTCACGCGCGTGATCGAGCCGGAACTGGACGCGGCGGAGATGCGGGCGTTGCACGCCTCGGCGGACGCGCTGCGTCGGGAGGCGCGCAGCCTCGGGTTCTGAGGCGCCGGCCTCAGGCGCGCGGGGCGTCGCCTCCGGTGCCGCCCTGCGCGCGGCGCTCGGCGGCGGCCTGGGCGCGGCGGTCGGCGGCGGTCTTGCGGAACATCTCCTCGGAGGAGCGGTTGACGCCGGAGCCCTGGGAGAGGTGGTCCGGGTTCTCACGGGCGGCGAGCTGCAGCATGGCCACCACCACGAGCGAGGTCGTGAAGAAGACGCCGAAGGCGATCAGCGCGATGTCGATGCGCAGCGGATTCTGCGTGCCGCCGGAGGCCGTGATGCCGGCGATCACCCCACCGACCACGCCGAGCACGGCGGAGAAGACGAGCGGGCCCTTGACCGTGGTGCGCAGACCGCCGCGTGCCGGGCGGCCGGATCCGGCGCGATCGGCGGACGGGCGGGGGGACGGTGCGCTCACGGCGGGACTCCTGACGGCTGGGGGCGGCTGGGGCGACACGGCCCGCACAGGCGCTCGGGGCTGAGGCCTTCGGGGCGCGGCGGACCGGAGCCAGTCTACGCGTCCGGCCGGCGGGTGGCCCCTCGGGGCCCCGAGGTCCTCCCCCGGCGAACGTCCGCCATGCAGGCCAGGGCGGCGACGTCGACCCGGTTCAGAGGCCCCTGGCCGTGCCGCGGTCCCGGCGCACCTCGTGGTGGAAGCCGAGCCCGGAGACCATCAGGAGCACCCCGATCAGGATCGCCCCGCCGCCGGCGATGCCGAGCAGGGCGTGCGGGCCGAAGCCCTGCAGGGCGGCCACGACCACGCCGCCCCCGGAGAGCAGGCCCACGAGGCCGGTCCACAGCTGGTCCCGCGCGGGGATGAACTCGCGGCGGTGGCGGGCCCACGCCACGAGCTCGGCGACGCCGCCGAGCACGAGGGCGGCGCCGGCCGCCACGCCCACCGCGGCCGGAGAGCCCAGGAACAGCAGCACGATCACGCCGAGCATCCACGCCGCCGCCGCCAGGGACAGCGGGGAGCGCATGGCCACGGGCACCGGGTCGCGGCGCAGGTACTCCCACATCGCCGAGCCGGAGAATGCCAGATACAGCGCGAACATGACCTTCATCCACGTCAGGCCCGGCTCGGCGACGAACACGGTGGTCAGACCGAACACCAGCGCCACCACGGCGCGGATCAGGATCGGCTTGAACACCACGGACGAGATCTCCAGGGGGGTCTGCACGGTAGCCACCGCCCCAGTCTAGGAGCCGTGCGGCCGCGGCCCGGCCCGCGCGTCACCGCCCGGATGCGCTCACACGACGCCGAGCCGCAACCAGTCGTCGCGCCGGGCCCGCCCGCCGAGGGTGAGCGCCCGCATCCCCATGTAGACCCCCGCGAAGCCGAGCCAGAGCAGGCCCAGCTGCACGCCGGCGTCGGGCACGGCGGCGTTCGGTCCAGGCCAGGCCGCGGTCCAGCCGAGCCCGCCCGTGGCGAGCTGCGCGAGCACCCAGAGCGCCGGCGCGTAGACCACGAGGTTCACGAGGCCGGCGAGGGCGAGGTAGCGGGCGTCGCCGGCGCCGATCAGCACGCCGTCCAGCACGAACACGTACCCGGCCACCGGCTGCCCGGCGGCCAGCACCCACAGGCCCACGGTGGCGGCGGCCTGCACGGCCGGGTCCGTGGTGAACAGCCCCGGCAGCACCGGTGCCGCCAGGGCCAGCACGGCCCCGGTCACGACGCCGAAGCCCAGCCCCCAGCGCACCATCGTCCGGGTGAGGCGACGGGCCGCATCCGGCCGGGCGGCCCCGAGCTCGGCGCCGATCAGGGCCTGTGCGGCGATCGCGAGGGCGTCGAGGGCGAACGCCAGCGTGGAGAACAGCGTGAAGACGAGCTGGTGCGCGGCGAGGGTGAGGTCGCCCGCGCCGGCGGCGGCCATGACGGTGAGGAGGATGGCCGCCCGCAGGCTCGCGGTGCGCAGCAACAGCCACGAGCCCACCTGGGCCGTGGCGCGCATGCCCGACGCGCGGGGCGCCCACACCGTGCCCGAGCGGCGGAAGCGCGGGGCCAGCACGAACAGGTATGTCACGAGCATCGCCCACTGCACCACGGACGTGCCGACGGCCGAGCCGGCCACGCCCCAGCCCAGCCCGTACACCAGGGCCACGTTCAGCCCGATGTTCGCGCCGAAGCCCACACCCGCCACCACGAGCGGCGTCACGGTGTCCTGGAGGCCGCGGAGCACCCCGGTGGCCGCGAGCACGGCCAGCAGGGCCGGCAGCCCCGGCATGGACCAGCGCAGGTAGGCGACGGCGTGGGCCTGCACCTCACCCGTCGCGCCGAGGGCCGCCGTCAGCGCGGGGGCCGCGAGCCAGCCGAGGACGGCCAGCACCGCGCCGAGCAGCAGGCCCAGCCAGATGCCGTCGCGGCCGCGGTCCATCGCGGCGGCCGGGTTCCCCGCCCCGATCAGCCGGGCCACCGCCGGGGTGGTGGCGTAGGCCAGGAAGATCATGAGGCCGGTGAGCGTGTGCAGGATGGTGGTGCCGATCCCGACGCCGGCCAGCTGGGCCGTGCCCAGGTGCCCGATGATCGCGGTGTCGGCCAGCAGGAACAGCGGCTCCGCGATGAGCGCGCCGAATGCGGGGACCGCGAGCGCGAGGATGCGCCGCGTGAGGGCGCGCGCGTCCTGCGGGGCGGGCGCCGCCGTCGAGCCGGAGGGTCCTGCCATCTCAGCCCAGCAGGGCCAGCAGCGGGGCCAGCGCCGTGGTCGGGGCAGTGGGGTCGGGCAGCGTGTCCGGCAGCAGGGGGGCCACGAGGTAGAGCATCGCGATGGCGATGCCATTGTTCACCATGTGCAGCAGCACCGCGTACCCGAACGAGCGGCCCATCAGGATGTAGGACACCGTGATCGCCACCGCGAGGGTCAGGTACGGGACGGTCTCCACGAGACGGAAGTCGCCGCCGGTGCCGAGGAAGTGCAGGAGTGTGAACGCGAGCACGGAGACCACGGCGCACACCCACACGTTGATCCAGCGGGAGAGCTTGCCGATCAGCAGGTGGCGGAACAGGTACTCCTCCACGAGCGGGGCGGCCACCACGGTCATGAGGATCATGAGCACGGGCGGGGCCTGCGTGGTCATCTCCTCGAGCGCGGCCTGGTTGGCGCTGGTCTGCGCCTCCCCGATGAGGCTCAGCACGATCACGTTCACGACGATGCACGCCAGCCACGTGGCGGGCAGCAGCAACAGCTTCCACCACGTCCCCGTGCGGAACACCCGCAGCGACGTCACGAGCGGGCGCCAGGCCACGGCCAGCACGAGCACCACGAGGATCGCGTAGCTGACGATGTTCACCGTGAACCCGTCGCGGACCAGGTCGAACGCCTCGAGGTCACCGGGGACCAGGCCGAGCGACACCGCCAGCCACAGCCCCAGCCCGAGCACCATGAGCGCCACGTACACGAGCACCACGACGGCGTCGCCCCAGTGGAACCGACCCGGGGTCCAGTCCGGCGCGGGGCGGGCCGCGGGCCGGCGGCCGGGCCAGCCGGCGGGGACGCCACCGGGGGC
>NZ_JXSP01000003.1:0-10729 GCF_000946635.1 Micrococcus sp. MS-ASIII-49 | reverse complement strand
CTCCACACCACGACGACGGCCCCGGGCCCCTCACGCGAGGGACCCGGGGCCGTGTCGGCCCACGTCGCCCCGCCACGGCCGCACCGGGAACGCGAGACGTCGGAATGCGGCCACATTCCGGCGTCATGGCGACCGCTGGCGTTCCAGGTCGACGTGCGGGGTCCCGCTCCCCTCAACGGCCCGCGCGGATCTCGCGCAGCCGGCGTTCCAGGTCGACCGGCAGGTCCGCGGCGAAGCGCGGGTCGAGGTCGGGCCCGGCGTCCGCCAGCCGGTAGACGCCGTCGGCGCGGTCGAGGAACCCGTAGTCCACGAGTTCGCGACGCAGCGTGGCCACGTCCTCGTGGGCGGGGCGCAGCAGGTCGTTGACCTCGGCCTCCGCGTAGGCGCGGCCCGCTCTGAAGCGACGCAGCAGCTCGAGAAGGACGGCCACCCGCGGCTTGCGACGCGCAGGGATGGAGCGCAGCCGGTCCCCGTCGAAGAAGCGGGTGAGCACGGTCGCGTGGTAGCGCTCGGCGGACTGCCACTCGTCGGCGAGGGCCGCCGCCGCGGCGGTGTACCGCTCACCGGTGACGGCCATGCGGGCGCGGATCAGGGTCTTGAGGTCGGACTGACGGGTCATGGTGCATCCTCGCCGGCGCGCTCCCGGCCATGCCGCGCCGCGGGTCGGGGACGACGTCCGTCGCGTGCGGGTGGGCCCGAGGATCCGCTCCCCTTCGCGCCGGGCTGCAGGGCCCTGCCGCGCGGGACCGGGCCGCGTGGCGCGCTCGGCGGTGGGCGCCGCCGTCGTGATCCAGGCTAGCCGACGCCCGCGACGTAGGATCGCGCCATGCCCCTGACCCCGCCGCGGACCGCCCCACCCCGACCTGTGGAGGCCCGTCCGTGACCCAGGTGCTCTCCGGCTTCGCGGTCGTGTGGGTGATCATCCTCGTGGGCGTCCTGGTGGGGCGCACGGGGGTGCTCGGCGAGCACGGCCGCACCGTGCTCTCCCGCGCGGCGTTCTTCATCGGCAACCCGGCGCTGCTGTTCGTCACGCTCTCCCGCGCGGACGTGGGCGCCGTGCTGGGCCCCCAGCTGTGGGTGGCCACGCTGTCCGCGTTCACCGCGGCCGCACTGTACCTCGCGGTGACGGTCCCGCTGCTGAAGGGCAGGCCGGCCTCGGAGCGGATCATGTCCGCGCTCAGCGCCTCGCTCGTGAACTCGGCGAACCTCGGCATCCCCATCGCGGCCTACGTCCTCGGCGACGCCGCCCTGGCCGCCCCGGCGCTCATCTTCCAGCTGGCGATCTACACGCCGCTCTACGTGGCCGCGATGGACGCCGCCACCGCGCGCGAGGTCCGGCGACGCACGACGGCGGGCCGGCGCCGGGCGGTGCGCCGCTCCCCCGGGCGCGCCGTGGCCGACCAGGTCCGCCACACGGTCACCAACCCCCTGATCCTGGGCTCGGTGGCCGGCCTGGTCTTCTCCCTCACCGGCTGGTCGTTGCCGGGCCCCCTCATGGAGTCCGTGGAGCTCATCGGCGGGCTGTCCATCCCGGCGATGCTCCTGGCGTTCGGCATGTCGCTGGTCGGCTCGCGGCCGCTCGAGCGGGCCGGCGGGCGACGCGCGGACGTGCTGCTCGCCTCGGCGGTGAAGCTGGTGGTGCATCCGCTGCTGGCCTGGCTGCTCGCGCAGTTCGTGTTCGGCCTGGATGCGCGGCACGTGTTCGTCGCCGTCGTCCTGGCCTCCCTGCCGACCGCACAGAACGTGTTCGTCACCGCCGTGCGCTACGACGCGGGGCTGCGCGTCTCGAAGGACACGATCCTGGTCACCACGATCGTCGCGATCCCGGCGATGATCGCCGTCGCCCTGCTGCTGGCCTGAGGCCGACGACGGCGGCGCCCGGCCCGGTGTCACGCGCCGGACGCCTCGCCGCGGCTCAGACGTCCCGGCGGATCAGCTCGTCCAGCCCCGTGGGCGAGAGCAGGTACGGGGCGACCTCGAGCACGGTGCGCGCCCCCGTCTCCCCCTGGGCCTTCAGACGCGCGGCGGCACGGCCGTAGGCGACCTGCGCGGCGGCGGTGAAGTCGGGGTTGGACTCCAGCTCCAGCACGAACTCGACAGCGCTGCGCGAGCCGCCGAGGTCGCCCGAGGTGACGACGTGGCCGCCGTGCGGCATGCCCTGGTGGTCGCGCTCGAACTCCTCCTCGGAGATGAAGTGCACGGTGGTCTCGTACGGGGCGAAGTAGTCGGGCATCGTGGTGATGGCCTCGGTGATGGCCGCGTGGTCGGCCTCGTCGGCCACCACGTAGCACTCACGCACGTGCGCGGAGGCGCCGGTGATCTCGGCGCCCCGTCCGGCGCGGGCCTCGGCGATCGCCTCCTCGCTGGGGATCGTGTACTGCACGCCGCGCCGGACGCCGGGGACCCGCCGGACGGCGTCGGAATGGCCCTGCGAGAGGCCCTTGCCCCAGAACGTGTTCTGCTGCGGCTGCGGGAACAGCGCCGCGCCCAGCACCCGGTTCACCGAGAACAGGCCCGGGTCCCAGCCGGTGGAGATCATCGCCACGTGCCCGCCCTCCCGGGCCGCGGCGTCCATCTCGGCGCGGTGCCGCGGGATGAGCTGGTGGTTGTCGTAGGTGTCCACGGTGGTGAAGTGCCGCGCGTAGCCGGCCGCCTGCTCGGGGATGTCCGTGGCGCTGCCGAGGCAGAGGAACAGCACGTCGATCTCCCCGGCGTGCTCGGCGGCCCGCTCCGCCGGGAGCACGGGCGTGTCCGTGTCCAGGCCGGTGCGGCGCGAGAAGATGCCCACCAGCTCCATGTCCGGCTGGAGCTTCACGAGCTTCTCCACACTGCGGCCGAGGTTCCCGTATCCGACGATGCCGGCGCGGATGGTCATGTGCGTCCTCCTGGTGGGGTCGTGGTCAGGTCGGTCCCGCCAGCCTAGGCCCGGCGCCGCGGGGCGCCGAGTCCGCCCGCCGGACCGCGCAGCAGGAGCACGACGACGGCGACCAGCCCCGCCAACGCCAGCATGCTGACCACGTAGATCGGCCAGGCCCACGGGCTGTGGTCGCCCCCGCCGATGCCGTAGGTGTCCGCGAGCGCCATGCCCGGCCCGAACGAGGCCATGAAGTAGGCCGGGGACGCGGCGACGAGCGAGGCGAGGCCCAGGGCGAGGACCGCCAGCGGGTCGACCTCCTCGCGACGCCACGTGAGGAACCACAGGATCGCGGCCACACCGAGCCCGGCCGCCAGGATCACGGCCGGGAGGACGAAGGGGACGCCGAGCTGGCCCGCCGCGCTCAGGTCCGCGTAGATCCTCCCGAGGCCGCGGTCGCCGGGCGCGGCGGCCAACGGGTTGAGGACGAACACCTGCAGGGCCGCGAGCGCCGCGGCGGCGGCGATGACGCCCGGGACCACCGCGCCCGCGGCGAGCCGCACCCAGCCGGGCCGGTCGGGCAGGGCGAAGGGCGCCGTCGTCGGGCGGGGCCGGGCGGGGCGGGAGGACGCGGCGGGGCGACGGGCGGAAGGGGACATGCGGCCAGGCTAACCGCTCGCCTCCGCTGCAGACACGAGAGCCTCCGGCGCCATTTCGTCAACGACAGCGGCTGTGGAGGCTCCTGCGCCCCCGCCGTCTCGTCGACGAGCGCGGCGGGTGAGGTCAGCGCACGCCGGCGCCGGAGAGGGTCTTGGCCCAGGCCTCGATGGCGTCCCAGTCGCGGAAGTCGCCGTAGTGCTCGTTGCGGGAGAGCTTGAGCTTGAGCTTCTCCAGCCGGCCCAGGCGCTCCTCGACGAGCGCCCCGCGGAAGTACGCCACCTCGCGCGGGCCGTAGGACTCGAGCTTCTCCCGCACCGGCCGGGCCAGCTCGGGCGCGCCGCCGGAGGCCAGGATCACGAGCGGCAGGTCCGCCAGCTCGGCCCGACGGGTGTCGAGGAACGCCCGGGCGTCGGCGGCGAGCGAGCCCGTGTAGACCGGGGCCGCGACGATCACCGCGTCCGCCGTGGCCAGCCACGCAGCGGCGCCCTTGACGTCCTCCACCACGGTCGGGACGGCCTGCGACGTGCGCAGCACCTCCGCGACCCGCTCGGCGATCTCTCGCGTGGATCCGTGGGCGGACGAGGTGACGATGAGCGTGGTCATGGTGGGGCGCAGCCTTCGGGGTCGGGGGCGGACGACGCGCTCAGTGTATCCCGCGCAGGTCCAGGTCCAGGCGGGTCTCGGCGCCCTCCGGGGCCCGGTCCGGGGTGTGCACCGTGACCGGGATGCCCCAGTCCTGCTGGTACAGGTGGCAGGCGGCGTGGTCCGGGATGGGCTGCCCCTTCTCCCCGTCACACGCGGCGGCCCGGGCGGTGATGTGCAGGACGCCCTCCTCGACCTCGGGGTTCAGCCGCAGCGTCCGGTGCAGCCCCGTGGACGTGCCGGCGCCCTCGAGCAGCAGCTCCTCCGGGGACGAGGAGACCTTCAGCTGCGTGGGATCGCCCCAGCGGTCGTCCAGCTTCTGCCCCGTGGGCGCGGCGAAGCCGATCGTCAGGTCCAGGTCGCCGGCCACCACCGGGGTGCGGGGACGCTGCGTCTGCCGCGCGCCCTCGTCCACGGTGAGGAACTCCTCCGGCACCGCCAGCCGCGTGAGCCGGTGGGCGTTGGACTCGACCACCACGATCGCGGTGTCGTTCCCGTCCGCGTCGTGCTCCACGAGCACGTCCGAGGGCTCGAGCAGCCCGCGCGCCACCGTGGTCACCGTGGCCGGGACCGCCCGGCCCGCGGCGTCCTCGCCGGCCGGCGCGTACCGGCGGATCGCGCCGTTGTACGTGTCGGCGATCAGCACGGAGCCGTCCGGCAGGGCCGTGACGCCCAGCGCGTGCTGCAGGCGCGCGCGGTCCGCCTCCCCGTCCACGTGGCCGAAGTCGAACAGGCCCGCCCCGACGGCGGTCCCGACCTCGCGGCGCCCGTCCTCCCCGGTCCGCACCCAGCGCACCGCGGAGGTCTCCGAGTCCGCGACCCACAGCGTGCCGTCCGCGCCCACGGACAGCCCCGAGGGCTGCGCAAACCAGGCCCGTCCGGCGTCGCCGTCCAGCAGGCCCTCGAGCGCCGTGCCCGCGTGCACCGCGAGCGCGTCTGTGACGGGGTCGAAGTCGAAGAGCTGGTGCGTGCCGGCCATCGCGATCACCACACGCCCCAGGGCGGGGTGCCACACGACGTCCCACGGGGAGGACAGCGAGATCGCGGTCGGCTCCCCGGGCAGGTCCGCGAGGTCGACGGCGACGTCCCCCTCGTCGTCGACGGCGGCGGCCTCCTTGGCGCGCTCGGAGTCGATGAGCTTCTGCACGCCGTTGCCGGCGAGGGTGCTGACGTGCCCGTCCGACAGGCGCAGGCCCCGCAGCCGGTGGTTGACGGAGTCCGCCACGACGACGTCGTAGCCGACGCGCTGGGCGACGTCCTCGGGCAGCAGCGCCAGGCCCTGCGGCTCGTTGAACAGCGCCTGGTCCGGCCCGCCGTCCGCGTGGCCCTTCTCCCCGGGCGTGGGGAATGCGAGCTCGGCCTGGCCCGCGTCCGCCGTGGCGGGGTCCCCGCCGCCGAACGCGCGGAGCACCGTGGTCAGGTCCTCGGCGACCTCCAGGAGGCGGTGGTGGCCGGTGTCCGAGACGAGGAACGTGCCCGGGCGGGAGCCGCGGCCGCCGAGCGACACGGCCTTGCCGGGGAACGACAGGTCCCGGGCCACGGGGGCGGGCGGGACGTAGGGGCCCGAGCCGCGGTGCAGCGTGCCCTTGGCCTCGTGCTCGGCCACGAGCTCGCGCACGAGCCCGTAGAGCCCGGCCACGTGCCCCTCTCCGGACAGGTGCGCGGCGATGTAGCCCTCCGGGTCCACCACCACGAGGGTGGGCCACGCGCGCGCCGAGTACGCCTGCCACGTGGTCAGCTCGGGGTCGTCCAGCACGGGGTGCTCGATGGCGTAGCGCTCGACGGCGGCCGCGAGCGCGTCCGGGTCCGCCTCGTGCTCGAACTTGGGCGAGTGCACGCCCACCGTGACGAGCACGTCCGCGAACTCCTCCTCGAGCGGGCGCAGCTCGTCCAGGACGTGCAGGCAGTTGATGCAGCAGAACGTCCAGAAGTCGAGGAGGACGACCTTGCCGCGCAGGTCCTCGAGGCTCACCTGCTCGCCGCCGGTGTTCAGCCAGCCGCGGCCCACGAGCTCGGACGCGCGCACCCGGGTGGCCGCGCGCGGCACGGCGGCGGGGGCGTCAGCGGTCGGGGCGGGGTTCGGGGTCTGCGGTGCGGTCATGTCCACCATCATGACGCACGCCCCGGACGCGTCAGCCGTGAGCGGACGCCGGCGGCGTCACAGGGGGAAAGACGACGCCGCCGGGCGGGTCCGGCTCAGTCGGCGGCCAGGGCGGCGGCCAGCATCTCCTCGGCGATGAGGGTGAACTCCTTGCGCCCGGCCTCGGGCCGGCCCACGAAGGAGACCATCACCACGGCGTCGGAGGTGACGGCGGTGAGCACCTGGGCCGTGAGCTGGGGCTCGGACTCCGAGGCCACGGTCCGCTCCCACACGAGGGCGGACTGCGCCGGCGTGCCGTCGGACAGCGGCGCGTCGGAGACCTCGAGGCGGTAGTCGACGGTCGCGTCCCCCTCCTGCACGGTCATGGTCATCTCGCGGCAGTCGGCGCGCAGGGCGTTGACGGTCTGGATGTGGCGCTCGACGTCCTGGCGGCCCTGGCCCGTGAGCCGGGCGACCTCCACGGTGCCCGTGCCCGTGAAGGTGTCGGCGCCGACGTCCACGCGCGTGGCCTCGGCCTCGTCGAGGGCGATCGGGGAGAAGTCCAGGGCGGTCAGCGGCGCCTTGCACTGCGCCGGCTGCACGGTGGTCCGGTCCGCGTCCGCGCGCCGGTCCCGGGAGTCCTCGCGGGCCGCGTCGATCTCCTCCGCCGTGGCGGCCCGCTGCCGGACGAAGCCGAACGTGGCCGCACGCTCGGCCGCGGCCTGCGCCATGCGCTCGTCCTGACGGTCGCCCAGGCCGAGCCCCTCCGGGGCCGCCGACTCCGTGGGCGCCGCGGTGCCGGCGTCGCCGTGGACTCCGTCCGCGGGCGCGGACGCGGCGGCCGGATCGCCGTCCCCGGCCCTGCAGCCCGTCAGGGCCAGCAGGCCGGCGGCGACGGCGGCCGCGAGGCGCAGCCGACCACGCCGGGGCGCGGCCGGGCGGCCGAGGGGAGGGAGGAGGTCAGCGGACATCACGGGCCTCCTCGGGGCCGGTGGAGGAGTCACGGGCCACGGGCTCGGCGCCGCTCGGGGCGTCGGTGACCGGGGTGCCGTGCATGCGGGCGTACATCTCGTTCCAGCGGCGCAGCTCCGCGTCGCCGTCGCGGTCGGCCTGCCGGTCCAGCCGGACCGCGTTCTTGCGGTCGCTGCGATACCAGAGCACGGCCACCATCACCGCCATCATCACGGTGGGGAACTCGCCGATGCCCCACATCACCGCGCCGCCGATGCGCTGGTCCTCGAGGGCGGTGGGGCCCCAGTCGCGGCCCATGTTGCCGAACCAGGACGCCTGCATCAGGCCGGTGGAGGAGGTCATGGCGACGCCGATGAAGGCGTGGAAGATCATCGTGGCCATCAGCAGCACGAGCCGCAGGGCGTACGGGGGCCGGCGCGGCAGCGGATCCGAGCCGATCATGACCAGGGCGAACAGGAACCCGGTCAGCAGGAAGTGGACGTTCATGAACTCGTGGCCCACGTGGGTCTCCAGCGAGAACCGGAAGAAGTCCGTGTAGTAGAACACCAGGATCGAGCCGGCGAAGTTGACCCCCGCCACGATCGGGTTCGTGATGAACCGCCCCCACGGGGAGTGCACGATCCACAGGATCCACTCGCGCGGGCCGCGCGTCCCGTCCGTGCGGGACGGCAGGGCCCGCAGCGCCAGGGTGATCGGCGCGCCCAGGACGAGGAAGACGGGGCTGAGCATCGTCAGCGTCATGTGGCCCACCATGTGCGCGCTGAACAGGACGCGGCCGTACACGGCCGGGGACCCGGAGGTCGCCCACAGCAGCACGGCCAGGCCCGCGAGCCACGCGACGGTGCGCAGCACGGGCCAGCGGTCGCCGCGGCGGCGCAGCTGCCACACGGAGCGCAGGTACCAGAGGGTCAGGAACGCGATGATCGCGACCCACAGCCAGTCGAACCGCCACATCGTGATCCACCGGGCGCCCTCGAGGGCCGGCGGCAGCTCGTAGCCGGTGAGGATGCGGGCCGGGGAGGCGTCCGGCGCGAGCTCCTCCGGCACGGGCGGGGCCGTCCGGGAGAGCACGGAGGAGACGCCCATGACGGCGCCCATGATCACGGCCTCCACGGCGATGAGCTGCCACAGCAGGCGACGCGCGGGGGCGGGGCTGGGACGGTCCGGGCCGGCGTCGAGGCGGGGGATCACCCACCGGCGGTGCAGCAGGCCGATCAGGCCGAGGCCCAGGGCCGCCAGGAACTTGGCCGACACGAGGATGCCGTAGGGGCTCAGCAGCTGGGCCGGATCGTCCATGCGGATCGACGCGTTGACCACGCCGGACAGCGCCACCGTGACCAGGCCCAGCCCGGCGAGCACGGAGTAGCGGGTCAGGACCGTGTGCAGCAGGGGCGCCGGGCCCTGCCGGCGCAGGCTGCGGCCCCGCCCCTGCGCCCCGTTGGGCCCCACGAGGGTGTCCGAGATCGCGACGAGCACGAGCAGTCCGCCCACCCACACGACGACGCCGAGCAGGTGCAGGCCGATCGAGTTCACGGCGCCGGTGTGGTCGTCACCGCCCGCCGCGTGCCCGATCAGGGCCAGGGGCACGAGGGCGAGCATCGCCAGGATGCCGGTCCAGAACAGGCCGTTGTGGGAGCGGACGGCGATCGCCAACGTGGTCACGACGGCGGCGATCACGGTGACCCAGAACCACGCCTGGCCCACCGAGATGCCGACCACGTAGGCCGCCAGGCCGTCCGTGAAGCCCTGCCCCGCAGTGACGGGGATGCCGGCGAGATCCGAGTAGGACAGCACGCCGACGGCCAGCGCGGCCACCGTCCACACGCCGGCGCTGACGGCGGCGATCCGCATCACGCGGGTGAACGCGGGGTGCTCGGGCAGCGGTGCGGCGTCCGCGTCCTCGCGCCGCTGCCGGGCGGAGCGGTGCCACCGTTCCGTGCCCGCCGCGTGCGGCGGCAGGACCCCGGCCGCGAAGATCAGCGCCGCGATGGTCAGGGACATCGCCAGGTTGGAGACGAGCTCCCCCACGGGCACGCCCCAGCGGGTGATCCACCCCGGGTCGGAGAGCTGGCGTGCGGCGGTGACCCCGGTCAGCCAGCCGGCGGCGGCGAGGCCGGCGGCTCCCGCGGCGGCCACGAGCACCCAGATCCACCGGGGCACACCGACCGGCCCCGACGGACCGGGGCGGGCGGCGTCGTCGTTCTCGGCGGGGTGGCTGCCCCGGGCGGGGGCGGTGGCGGCGGACATGGGGTCCATCCTCTCAAAGCGTGCGGACGCCCGGCGACGACGGGAGCGGCCCCGCCGTCGTCGGGCCCCTGGGTCAGGCGAACAGGGCGTCGCCCACGAACCCGCCCTCGGCGCAGCCGGGCGGGATCGCGAAGACCGCCGAGCCGACGGGCACGGTCCACAGGTTCAGGTGGTCCGACTCGGCGAGCCGGGCCTGGACGGGGACGAACTGTCGGTCCACGTCCGCCTGGTAGGCGGCGAAGATCAGGCCGGAGCCCGCCTCCAGCGCCCCGCGCGGGTCGTCGTAGTTGTAGCTGCGACGCAGCATCCCGTACTCGGGCTCCTCCCCGCGGGCCCGCCGCAGGTGCGCGATGTCCGAGATGACCGGGAAGCCCGTGGGGCCGACGGCGTCGAAGTCCGGCTCGTCGTGCTCCTGCTCCCCCGTGAGGGGGGCGCCGGTGCCGAGGCGACGGCCGATGACCTTCTCCTTGGCCGGGCGGTCGAGCTCGTCCCACGTGTCCATGAGCATCTCGATGCGCCGGATCACCACGGACGTGCCGTCCGCGATCCACGGGGTGACGCCCACCTGCTCGGCGCCCACGCCCCACACCACGCGATCGAGGTGCGGGGTGTCCGCGGCCGGGTTGCCGGTGCCGTCCACCTGCCCGAAGAGGTTGCGCATGGTGGTGCCGGTGGGGTGGGCGCCGCGGGCGGAGCGGAAGCCCTCCTGCACCCAGCGCTCGGTGGCGAACGGCCGGGCCGCCTTGAGGAGCATGCGCCGGGCGTGGGCCACGGACATCCGGTCGTCGCCGCAGATCTGCAGCAGGAGGTCGCCGTCGCTGAACGCGGGGTCCAGGCGGTCGATCTGCTCGAACGCCGGCAGCGGGCGCAGCCAGGCCGGGGCCCGGTCCGGGGCCACGCGGCGGACGAGCTCCGGGCCGAAGCCGAACGTCACGGTGAGCCGCGCGGGGGCGGCGGCGAGCTCCGGCTCGGTGTCGGCGATCGTGGCGCGGCCCTGGGTCAGGCGCGCCGCGTCGTCGGTGAGCAGGCGCAGCATCCGCTCGATGCGCACCCGGTCCGCGTCCTCGCGCAGGTCGAGGGCGAGGAAGACGGCGTGGGCCTGGGCGGGGGTGTCGACGCCGGCCTGGCGCGGCCCGTGGAACGGCACGGTGTCCGTGCCCACGGGCGAGCTGACGGCCACCCGGGCGGCCTGGCCGCCGGGCTCGGCCCAGCCGGCCCGGCCGACGTCGCCCTCGATGCCGGTGTCGCCCATGACCTCGGACGGCGAGGCCCCC
>NZ_JXSP01000002.1:0-19006 GCF_000946635.1 Micrococcus sp. MS-ASIII-49 | reverse complement strand
GCCGGGCCGCCCCCCCAGGGGGCGAGGTGACTGTCATCGGGGCACGTCCCGTCTGTGCTGGCTGGGGGTGCGGAACGTATGGGTGATGCCATGACAGTAACGGGTGTGAGATCCCTCTCTCGGGCCGGGAGGTCACTTGCGGAGCGCCTTGACCAGGGCCTTTTCCATCGACTGGAGCGCCTTCTCCACCCGAAACATGCTGCCTTGAGCCTGAACGGAGGTCTCGCGCCAGTCGTTGAGATCGATCCGGTACGTCAGCGGCTCCACTGCCCCATGAGGTCCGTCCGCCTGGATGGTGACCGTCACCTGACGATCCGCATCAGGATCGTTGAGGATCTCGATCGCCGTGCCCAGACCCCAGGAGTGGCTCCGTCCAGGAGGTAAGGACGCATGGCCGGAGTTGAAGCGGTCGAGCGCCGTTTGAAGGCGATCATTGTTCCTCGGGGCATGGGGCACGTCCTCGTCGACAGTCACCCGCACGTTGGTTGCGACAGTCGGACCAGAATTGCCAACGACGAGGACCAATATCTGGCCATCCTCGTCTCTGGGTCGGATATCCACCCACACATATGGCTGCATAGACGCCTCAAACTGCGTCTGCTGGTTCGTGATCTGCCGTCCGGCCAGGCGAGCGGAACGGCCCGACGCGTATGCAGCTGCTACAGCGGCCACAGCCGAGATGATGGCAGGGATCTGAGTAACGAGACCGTCAAGCCAGGTCATACGTCATCCACTCCGCCAGCCAGGAACGCAGGAGCGCCTCGATCCAGGTCGTGGCCCTCAATCGGATCACGGTCCTCGACAGACGCCCCGGCCTCATGCGCTCCCAGGCTCCGCCCGTCTGATCCCTTCCAGGACGCAGGACCGCTCATACTCCCGCCGGCAACGAAGCTGGCGGCGGCCGACGAACTGCTGAACAGGACGTCGGCGGTGAGCACACCGTCCGAGGTCAGCAGCTCTTGATGCTTCTCACGGTTGGCACGCACACCCGGGGGTGCGCTGTCGCGGAGACCACTGGCCACGCGGCTGCCGGCGAAGACCACGAACCCTTCGGACGTTGGCCGCCCGCTCGCTTTGCCATCATTGACCGACATCGCGTAGACGGTGTCCTCCATCTGCTGGTCGACGTGCGGTGCCGAACGGGGCTTCCGCTGGTCGTCGACCTCGTCGAACACGCGGTGACCGAGCGCGCTGATGACGAGCTGGGCCCTTTCCGCGTACTCGTGCAGTTCGGCCCGCTTCTCCTCCGTGACGTTGCCCTGCGAGGGTGCAACCGCGTTGTCCACCGTGAAGCGATTGGCGTAGACAGCGGCCTGGTGAAAGTAGTGCTCGAGGTAGGTCACCTCCGTGGGGCCGAAGGTGTCACCGAGCGTGGAGAGGAGAATCGCCCTGTTCCAGAAGTTGTGGGCCTCGTTCCGGACGTGCTCGCGGATCCTGCCCACCATGCCGTTCCCGTTGACTCGTCCCACTGCCTGCCCGACATAGACGACGTCGTCGCCGGAGTCGGAATCCTCCCCCAGCAGCAGGTACACGCCAGTGCTCTCGAAGGCCGCGGGATGCCCGTCGGCGTTGAGACTGGTCCGCGGCACCACGTAGACGAGGCCCGTCCAGTTGTCGAGGGTGCACTTCAGTCGCCCGGTCGGAGAGCCGTCCATCAGGAAGACCTGCAGGGTCTTGGGATGCGCCATGTCACTGCCCCTTTCGGACGGTCGATGCTGTTCTGTCCGCCGAGCCGTCAGCAAAAACGCTTCCAGCCGCGCGTGTCTCGTCAGCGAAAACGTCGGAGGGTCCGTGCGCGACGTCGACCGGCCCCGGCTCGCCGCTGGCAGCACCACCACTCCGCACCTTCCAGTACAAGTACTCCCCGATCGCAGCGACGATCATCTTGGACGGGTCCCCGCCCCTGCCCACGATGTCCGTCATCTTCACGAAGGCGTCCTCGTTCGCGTACACGGCGCCCATCGCTGACCGTTCCAAGTTCGGACTCGCCAGGAACTGCTCCAGCGAGTTCGCTCCGGCCTGCCCCAGCAGCTTCTCGTCCTCCATGAGCGGCGCCACGAGGGCACTCACCCACGCCTCCTGCTGGGACGGGGACGCATCCACGCCTTCGCCGGCGAAGATCTCGTTGATCTTCTCGATCACTTCCTCCAACGGCCCGCGTTGCTTCTCACGCACCTGCCCGCCTCCCACAGCGGTCGTCCCCTTCAGCGCGACCCCACCGGTCAACGCGATATCCCCCGAGGACGTCTTCTTCTGCCGGATGCTCACCAGCTGCACATCGCTCAGGTCGATCAGCTCCTCACCGCCGGGCTGATCGCCCACGAGCTGCACCAGGTGCCGCAGGAACAGCGCTCGCTTGTAGTGCTCGGTGTCCCCGAACTCATAGATCTGGGAGAGGAAGTCGTAGAGGCTGACGAAGGACCGCATGTCCTTGCGCACCAGCACGAGCTCGTTCACGCGCGTCTCGTCCTGGTTCATCCGCGCATGCGCCAGCTCCTTGCGGAACCGGTATGCCACGGGCTCCAGCGCGGCCTGCAGGCCCTCCTGCCCGCTCCCCGGCTTCCATGCCACCCACACGTCAGCGAACGCGTCGACCTCGTCCCAGTCGTACACGCCCGCGGCGTCGAGCTTCGTCCCCAGGTCATGGATCAGGTTCGGGTCCGTCACCGTCTCCAGCTTCGCGCCGGCGTAGTACGGCTCGAAGGCGGCCTGGATGTCGTCTTCGGAGTTCACGAAGTCCAGCACGTAGGTGGTGTCCTTGCCTGGCGCCGCACGGTTCAGCCGGGACAGCGTCTGCACGGCGAGCACGCCAGAGAGCTTCTTGTCCACGTACAGGGCACAGAGCTTCGGCTGGTCGAAGCCGGTCTGGTACTTGTTGGCCACGATCATCACCTGGTAGCCGTCCCCGTCGAACGCCTTCGCCAGGTCGCCGGTCACGGACGGGTTCATGGACCGCTCGGTGACCTTCTCGAGTCCGAACTCGTCGTCGGTGATCTCGCCGGAGAAGGCCACCAGGGTGCCCACGTCCGTGTACCCCATGTCCTGGATGTACTGGTCCATCTGGCGCTTGTACCGGACGGCGGCGGCGCGGGAGTCAGTGACCACCATGGCCTTGGCCTGCCCGTCGAGCAGCCCGGCCACGTTGGCGCGGAAGTGCTCCACGATGATCTTCACCTTCTGCGCGATGTTCGTCGGGTGCAGCTTGACCCACCGCATGAGCTTCTTGCTCGCCTCGGTCTGGTCCACTTCGGTGGTCGGCTTCCCGACGGCGGCCCGGTCGCCTTCCGGACGGAACTCGCCCTGCTGTCCGGCCAGGGCCAGCTTGAAGGCGGTGTCGTAGTTGGTGAAGTTCTTCAGCACGTCGAGGATGAACTCCTCCTCGATGGCCTGCTGCATGGTGTAGCGGTGGAAGGAGGCCGGGATCTCCTGGCCCTTCTCGTCGTACTCGCCGGAGGGGCGGCCGAACATCTGCAGGGTCTTGTCCTTCGGGGTGGCGGTGAAGGCGAAGAAGCTGATGTTCTCCGGGCGTCCGGTGGCGGCGACCTCGGCGGCGAGGATGGACTCGGTGTCCGCCTCTCCGCCGTCTTCGAGGTCGGCCTGCTCGTCCGGGGTGAGGACGCGCTTGAGCTTGGCGGCGGCGGAGCCGGTCTGGGAGGAGTGCGCCTCGTCCGCGATCACCGCGTAGGTGCGGCCGGCGAGCGTCGAGTCACCCTTGAGGAGCTCGAGCACGGCGGGGAAGGTCTGCAGCGTCACCACAATGATCCGGTTGCCTTGCAACAGCGTCTGCTTCACCAGGGCGGACTTGCTGGTGACCTCTCCCCCGAGGTTCTTGCGGTCCACGGCCACCACGGTGCCGGAGGTCCGCTCGATCTGCCGGACGGCCTCCTGGAGCTGATCGTCCAGCACGGTGCGGTCGGTGACCACGATGACCGAGTCGAACACCCGCTGCTCGTCCGCCCCGTAGGTGGAGAGCAGGCGGTGGGCGGTCCAGGCGATGGTGTTGGTCTTGCCGGAGCCCGCGGAGTGCTCGATCAGGTAGGACGTGCCGGCGCCCTCCTCACGGACGGCGGCGAGCATCGTGGTGACGGCCTCCCACTGGTGGAAGCGCGGGAAGATCAGCGTGGACTCCCGGCGCGAGCGGCCGTACTCGTCCTCCACGGTCTCCTTCTTGAGGAAGACGAACTTCTGGAGGATCTCGAGCCAGGTGTCCCGCTGGAGAATCCGTTCCCACAGATAGGAGGTGGAGGAACCGCCGTTCGGGTTGAGCGGGTTGCCGGCGTGGCCGTCGTCGCCTTGGTTGAAGGGCAGGAAGAAGGTGTCCTTCTCGGCCAGCTTGGTGGTCATCCAGACCTCGCGGTTGGAGACGGCGAAGTGGACCACGGCGCGGGTGCCGAACCGGAACAGCGGTGTGGCCTTGGGGTTTCGCTCGCGGTACTGCTTCTTCGCGTGGCCGATGGACTGGGTGGAGTCGGTCTTCAGCTCGATCGTCGCCACGGGCAGGCCGTTGACGAAGAGCACCAGGTCCACGGACTGGTTGGTGGCCGGGTTGAAGTGCACCTGGCGCATCACGCGCAGCCGCATGCGCTCGTAGGAGGCGACGGCGGCCGGGTTCAGCGAGGTGGCCGGCCGCGGCTCGGCCATGCGCAGGGTGGCGGAGGTGCCAACCTTGAAGCCCTTGCGGAGCACGTTGAGGGTGCCGCCGACGCCGGTGTCCTGCGGCTTGTTCAGCACGTCGACCAGGCGGGTGGTGATCTGGTCCCGCTGTGCCTGCTGGGCAGAGGCCGGGGCATCGGCCTTCACGAGGCGTCCGTAGTCCTCCGGCTGGTTCTCAGCCAGCCAGGCGTGGACGTCCTCAGGGAAGATCGCGTTCTTGCGGTCGTAGCCCTTGTCATTCTCCGAGTAGAGCCAGCCGTGCTGCTCGAGGTACCTGCAGATGTAGACCTCGAGCTCGGACTCGTTGTGGATGGCCATGGCGGTCAGTCCTCCGTGGGGATCTCGATCTGGCCGGTGACGGCGGCGGTGATCAGCGCCGCGCGGCGTTCCTGGGCGAGCTCGATGAACCGCTCCGCCTTCGCGATGAGGGCGTCGATCTTGGCGGTCTCGCGGTTGATTGCCTCGGCGATTCGAGTCATGTCATCCGGTTTTTCAGGCCATGAGATACGCAACGCCATGAGCGCATCTGCGGTGAGCTTCGGCTGTGCCGAACCAGACACGACAGGACTCACATCAAGGGCTTCGATTCTGGCCGCCCAGAACTCAGCTGGGCCGAACTTCGGACGCAAGACGTGGGCATGGTTGTTGACCCAGTACCGCCCATACGCAACGAAGGCGAGAGGTGTTGACCGGTTGAGCAGATTCGCGCCGTCTTCGCCAACTAGCACCAGATCCTCATCAAACAGATAGTCGTCAACGCTGTCGATAACCCCGGAAGCCCCGTAGTACGGAAAAGATCCCTGGCGAGCACCGCGCTCGTCGGCGTTCAAGGGCACGCGGCGTGAGTCCAGCGATTCGAGAACTCGCTTGATTGGTGCGCTAGTCCACCCGACGGGAACCTGCTCACCGTCAATCAGTTCAGAGTCGAGGTCCAGACCCATGACAGCCCAGTTCTGGGCGGCAAGTCGCCTCTCACGCAAGAGACCGACGTGAGCTATCTGCTTGTCAATCAGGGTGTCGATCGTGGCGGTCTCGCGGTCGAGGTAGTCCGCGATGCGTCGCTGTTCCTTCATCGGTGGTTCTGGCAATGGGACTCGTTCGAAGGCCTTCGGATCGAGATCCCACTGCTGCGGACGGACACCATCCGACAAACGCGCGAACTCTGCTGCCAGGAGCCGCGAGCGAATTAGATAGTTCAGGTACCGCTCGTCGAAACTCAGGCTGACGGGCGTGTAGATGAAGTAGGCCGGACTGACGACTCCCTCTAGCTGAGAGAGCCCCAAGGACCCCTGCCAAGCCTTCATCTTGTTGACCGCAAGGTCCCCGGGCTCGACCAGCTGATACGCGGTGAGGTCCGTCGGCATGAGGTTCCAGTTGTCACCCGTGAATCCTCGCGGGACAACTCCGTGCTCGCGATAGACGGACAACAACGGTTTGTCATCGAAGCCTTTCCGGCTCACGCGGCGAAAATGCGCTGAAACCGGCGAGCGGCGCCATGTTGAAGGCAGCTCCAGCGAATCCAAGATCACCGCTCGACCTCCTTCAACAGCTCGATGATCTCGGCCGAGAGCTGTTTGAGCTCGGCGTCGATCTCCTCGAGCGGGCGCGGCGGCACATACTTGTAGAACAAGCGGGTGAAGGGGATCTCGTAGCCGATCTTCGTCTTGGACTCGTCGATCCAGGCACCGGGCACGTGCGGGGCCACCTCGGCCTCGAAGTACTCATGAATGTCCCGGCCAAAGGGCACGAGTTCGGTGTCGCGCAGCGAGGTGTCCGGCTCCGGCTCGCCCTTCTTGTTCGTCACCACCTCTGCCCCGGGGCTGTGCACGCCGATCGCCCCGGTCAGGGCCTTCACCAGCGGGGCACCGGCGGTCACGCCGTGCTCCTTCAACGCCTTCTTCAGCTCCAGCACGAAGGTGGGCTGGTGGTCCCAGACCCGGCCACGCAGGGAGGCGAGGGCGGTCTCGAGAGCTGACCGGCCGTCGTCGGGAAGCTTGTCCACCGGCTTGGTGGCGAGCGCCGCCGCGATGGTGGCGTCCTCCACCTCGAAGCGCAGCTGCAGCGGGCGCTCCACGGTGATCTCCCGGTAGCCGAAGTCCTGCGCAGTGAGGACCTTGGAGAACTCGGCGTTGTCCTCGGACTGGGCGTCGAAGTCCCGATAGATGTCCAGCACGCGCTGGCGGTCCGCCTTGGACAGCTCCTTGTTCTTCGAGCCCACGTTGCGGCGCAGCTTGGTGAAGAACGTGCGGGCGTCGATCAGCTGCACCTTGCCGCGGCGGTCTGCCGGCTTGTTGTTGTCCAACACCCACACATAGGTGGCGATGCCGGTGTTGTAGAACATGTCCGTGGGCAGCGCGACGATCGCGTCCACCAGGTCCGACTCCAGCAGCCAGCGGCGGATCTCGGACGGGCCCGAGCCCGCCCCACCCGTGAACAGCGGGGAGCCGTTGAGGACGATGCCGGCCCGACCACCGCCCTCCGAGACCGGGCGGAGCTTCGAGGCCACGAGCTGGAGGAACAGCATCTGGCCGTCGCTGATGGCGGGGGTGCCGCCCGGGAAGCGGTTCGTGGCGCCGCCGACGGCGATCTCCTTCTCCACCGCGGTGCGGGAGGCCTTCCAGTCGCCGCCGTAGGGCGGGTTGGAGAGGACGTAGTCGAAGCGCTCGGTCAGGTGGGCGTCGTTCTTCAGGGTGTCCCCGCGGGCGATGCCGTCCGCGTCCTGGCCCTTGCCCAGCAGCTCGGACTTGCAGATCGCATAGGACTGATCGTTGAGCTCCTGCCCGAACAGGCGGACCTCCGCGTTCGGGTTCATGCGGCGCAGACGCTCGTCCAACAAGGACAGCATGCCGCCGGTGCCGGCCGTGGGGTCATAGACGGTGCGGACCGGGTAGCCGGTGAGGACGTCGTCGTCGTTGGCGGTGAGCAGATCCACCAGGAGCTTCACCGCGTCGCGCGGGGTGAAGTGCTCACCGGCGGTCTCGTTGGAGGCGGCGGCGAAGCGGCGGATCAGGTCCTCGAAGAGGGTGCCCATCTCCGCGTTGGAGACGGCGTCCGGGGAGAGATCGATGGAGGCGAACTGCTGCAGGACCAGGAAGAGGCGGTCGTGCTCGTCCAGCTTGGCGACCGTCTTGTCGAACTCGTAATAGGTGAACAGGTCCGCCACGTTCTGGGAGAACCCGTCCACGTAGGCCAGCAGGTTGGTGCGGAGCAGGTCCGGCTCCTGCAGGATGCGGTCCAGGGTGAAGGGGCTGAGGTTGTAGAACGTCAGGCCCGTACGGGACTGCACCAGGTTGTCCAGGACGAAGTCCGGATGCCCCTTGGCCGCCAGCTCCGCGAAGAACTCCCGGTGCGGGGCCATGACCGCCTCCATGCGGCGCAGGATGGTGAGCGGAAGGACGAGCGTGCCGTACTGATTCGGCTTGAACACGCCCCGGAGCTGATCCGCGATCCCCCACACGAAGTTCGAGAGGTTCTGGGGAGAGCGGTGGGGCGCCGAGGCAGCGCCGCGCGTGGCGGGGGTGGTCATGGGGTCCTTCGAATGGTGGGGGCGGGCCGCTGGACGGGACCCATTCCGACCCCGCAGCGACCCGACAGGGCGACGGATCATACACAACCACACTTGCCTATGCTCTGCGCGCGCGAGTACGCTCGCGTGTGGTAGCTAGGGCTGAGACAGTGCCCCGAGCACCAATTCGAGAGGCCCACGCTTGCGTGGGCCTCTGCGCTTGTCTGCAGTGTCCGCTGTGCCCTGCACAATGGTCAGATGCTGCTGGCGTACATCGACGAGATCGGCGAGCCGGGCGCCTACGTCGGCCCGGACCATCCTCGCTTCCGGACAAGCCCAGCCTTCGGTTATGCCGGATTCGTCATGCCGGAGTCTGCCGCACGAGGCTTTGGGGCGAAGTTCACCGCGCTGAAGCGTCAGCTGTTCGCCTCGGAGATCGACCGAGCGAAACACCCCGGACGGTGGGAGTTCAAGGGGGCCAATCTGTTCCGGCCGGATACCCCCGCGCGCTTTCCGCAGCAGCTCCGCGTGTTCGATGCGCTCGTGCGGTCCGTCGTCGTCGACCACGGCGGCAAGCTGTTCTACTACGCCGACGAGAAGCAGCGTGGGACGCCCAAGCAGATCGGCCTCGACGTCGAGAAACGCGAAGCCGACGCCATGCGAGAGACTCTGAACCGTCTGGCCCGCCATGCCCACCATCACGGACATAACCTCATGGTGATCATCGATCAAATCAATGAGAAGACGCGAGTCGAACGCGTTGCATCGATGTATGCCCACATCTTCAGCCGAGCCGGCGACTTTCCGGAGATGCGGTGCATCGTGGAACCGCCCATGCACGTGGACAGTTCGCTGAGCTCCAACGTGCAGTTCGCCGACTGGGTCGCCGCCGCCGTCACACGCGCTGTCGATCACCAGCTCAACGACTCGTCCAAGTACGCCTGGGTCACCGACCCCCAGCGGCTGGCATCCATGAGGGGCAGCTTCACCTACGAGTCCAAACTGCACCTGTGGAACCGCGGCGTGCAGGACATCAACCACTCTGAGCTGTTCCACCGCGAACGGCGACTTGCCCCGACCCCGCATGGACAGCTTCTGGGGGCCTCGGTGGACCCCGCGGCGGCGGAGAAGATGGCGAAGATATGGCGCTCGGGACGCTAAGACCTGGCGCCGCTGCTAGAGATCACCCCGGCCCTGCGTCAGGCGGAACACAGCCCCGCATATTCTGGTCCTCCGCGGGCTGCGGAGGACCAGAATATGCGGGCGGCGGGTGGACCACCTGGCGACACCGTTGCCGACGCGTTCATTCAACGCGCCGGGCATGGCCGGGCGTCACTGGGACAGGTTGTCGATCGCGTACTGCGCCTGGTCGGGCGTGAACTCCTCGCCGTACTCCGAGACCAGTTGGTCGTAGATCGCAGACGGCGACATGTCCATCATCTCCTGATAGCTCTTCGCTTTGGCCAGCGCATTGGCATTCCAGTCCACGTCCGTCATGTTGTCGATCGCGTACTGCGCCGCTTCTGGTGAGAACTGCTCACCGTACTCGGAGACCAGCTGGCCATAGATGCCCATCTTGGACATGTCCATGTTCTCTTCGTAGCTGTACGCCTTGCGAAGCGCCGACTGGTACTCCATCGGCACATCCCCGGCCTCATGCTCGGCTGCCGCTTCCGTCTCCTCCGCGAGCGTCGGCGTGGGCTCAGGGGTCGGCGTGGGCTCCGATGCAGGAGCAGACCCCGCAGTAGGGGTCGAGGTCGACGATGCAGCCGGCGTGGAGGATGCGCCCCCGGACGCGCCGTCCACCTCCAGCGCCGCATACTCCGGGATGCGGTTAATGATGGGCGTCATGTTCTCAACGAACCTGTTGAGTTCCTCACCGGGCTGGTAGCAGTCGGTGGCTGCACCGGTCACAGACTGCACGATGTCCTGCATTGGCATCGTGTACCTGCCACCGCCCGACTTCACAATGCGCTGGATCTCCTCAGGCTCGGCCATCAGACGGTCCAAGGTGTCGTGATACTTGGGATGGGCGACCGCGCGCAGCTGATCGCCCTGCTCCACCAACCCCGCCACGCGAGGATCCCTATCGCTCATGACGAGGTCCTCCATGTAGAAGTCCACGCTGAAGTCCAGGACGTCTAACGCCAGACCACCGCGGTTGCCTGCCAGCTGTTCGCACGTCTCGGTGGCCGTCAGCTGCATGGGGCTCTCCGAGGCGGCGGGCGTCGGCGGCACCGCCGAAGAAGACGAGGACGATGAGGATTGGGAGCTAGACGGCCCCGGTCCCTCCTGACCGGAACAGCCGGTGGCCACGAGCAGGAGGGGCAGGAAGAAGAGGAGTCGCTGAGCGCGCATAAGAAAACTCTCCGTGACTGATGTGCGAGCCTCGAACCAAGCGCTCTTGCGGCTGAAATGGGTGCCAGTGAGAGTCTGTCGAGGAAGGGTGAGAAGGCCCTCAACTGCATATTGTGCACAGCAACGCACCCATTGAGCGACACACCGAGGACATGTGAGAGTCGAGCAGGAATGCTCGTGTCGCGTTTCCGCATCGGAAGGGTGAACGGCCACTTCACCTGCCACAGCCGCACTTCACAGCCCGCGGCTGGAGGGGTGCTGCTCACAGCCCTGCGAAGGGGGTCATCTCGTGATTTCTCGCACCCCACCCCGGACGATGTCGAGTCAGTGCTCGCCGCCGTCGAGACCATCCCGCCAAGCCTGTTCGATCACTACGAGGGATCCCGCGAGAACGAGCCGGTGCGGGGCCATGACCGCCTCCATGCGGAGCAGGATGGTGAGCGGAAGGACGAGCGTGCCGTACTGATTCGGCTTGAACACGCCCCGGAGCTGATCCCCGATCCCCCACACGAAGTTCGAGAGGTTCTGGGGAGAGGGCATGGTGGCGGAGCCTTTCGGAGCACGGCGGTGTGGCAGTCGGCCTCATTCTGGCACTGAAAAGTCGCACGCCTGATGCCTGTGAGCCGGGTTCCGAAGAATTCTTCGGATGAGGAGGCCGGCACCTCTTCGACCGACCCCGGAGGCTCAAATCCGAAGTCTTCTTCGGTTTCCCATGTCGACTCGTCACCGCAGCAGTCGAACGTCACCGATTCCGAAGAATCCTTCGGATTTCAGCTGCTCATCTGCCACGCTGGGGCTGTGGCCACCACACGCGCAGTCTCCTCCGCCGCGGCGCTGATGAAGATCAGCGATCGCGTCCGCGCCATGCGTAAAGAGCTCCTGCTGACCCAGCAGCAGCTCGCAGACCTGGCGGGAGTCTCGGATGCGACCGTCCGCCAGATCGAGCGCGGCACCGGCAAGAGCACCCTGAAGTCAGTGCTCTCCGTCATGGAGGTGCTCGGCCTCGAGCTCGAGGTCACCGGCTGACGACTCCTGCACTCGAAGACCTGAAGCGCGTCACCACCGCGGACGTCTACAAGGGCGGCGCCCCAGCGGGGACGGGATCGCCCTTGCGGCTCAGTCCTCCAGGCTCAGCTCGACGTCCCCGACCCACGGCTCCGCGAATCCTTCGTACGTCCCGTCCTTGAGCGCGATGGCCAGCCACTGGTCCACGTAGTGCTTGAACACCTCGTCGCCCTGCGGGAGCATGTACCCCTTCTGGAAGTAGTCGAAGGGCTCGTCCGGGTTCGCGGCGCACAGCTCGGGGTACTCGTGGTCGATGTAGAGCACCTCGGAGCGGTCCGTGGTCATCACGTCCGCCTCGCCGGCCGCGAGAGCGTCGAACACCGTGAGGTTGTCGTGCGTCAGCAGCTCGCCCTGCGGGTAGTGCTCCCGCGCGAACTTCTCGTTGGTGCCGCCCTCCGGGAAGATCGACCGCACACCCGGCTGATTGATCTCCGCCACGGTGTCGTACTTCTCGACGTCCTCGCAGCGGGTGATCGGCGTCTTGCCGTCCTCCTGCGTGGGCACGGTGAAGTACACCTGCTCGGCGCGTTCCGGGTTCAGGGAGATGCCCCCGACGGCGACGTCGCACGCCCCCGACGTGTAGTCGTCCATGAGCGTCTTCCAGCTGGTCTTCACGAACTCCGGCTCCACGCCCATGGTCTCGGCCAGGTCGCGGGCCATGTCCACATCGATGCCCTTCCAGTCGCCGCTCTCGGTCTGCTCGGTGAAGGGCGGATAGTCACCGGTGGAGCAGACGCGCAACGTGCCGACCTCCTTGATGCGGGTGAGTGCGGAGTCGACGACGGTGGCGGTGGCGGGTTCCGATGAGCTGCCCGCATCCTGCGCCGTGCCGCAGGAGGTGAGGGTGAGCGTCAGGACGACGCCGAAGGCCGCCGTCGCGAGTTGAGTCCCGGATAGTGGTGTAACCCTCCCCGGTGGCCACGACCATCTTCGAGACGGACGCGGTCACCGTGGGAGCCTTCGAGCGAACCTTCCACAGCACTCTCGAAAGGACATCACCACGATGACCGCTCCACACATTGTCGACCCTGAACGCCTGCTGCGCGAAGCTCTCGGGGAGGCCTCCCCAGACCTGCTGCGCCACCTGCTGCAGACCGTGATCAACGCACTGCTCTCCGCCGACGCTGACGCGGTCTGCGGGGCCGAGTACGGCAAGCCCTCCGAACACCGGACAGCGCAGCGCAACGGCTACCGCCACCGACCCCTGGACACCCGCGCCGGCACGATCGATGTGGCCATCCCCAAACTCCGGGCCGGCACGTACTTCCCCGAATGGCTGCTCGAGCGCCGCAAACGGGCCGAGTCCGCACTGATCACCGTGGTCGCGGACTGCTACCTGGCCGGGGTCTCGACCCGGCGCATGGACAAGCTCGTACGGCAGCTGGGCATCGACTCGCTCTCGAAGTCCCAGGTCAGCCGGATGGCACAGGAGTTGGACGAGCACATCGAGGCTTTCCGTCACCGGCCGCTGGGCGAGGCCGGCCCGTTCGTGTTCCTCGCCGCCGACGCCCTGACCATGAAAGTCAGAGAGGGCGGGCGGGTGATCAACGCGGTGGCCATGGTCGCCACCGGGGTCAACGCCGACGGGCGCCGCGAAGTCCTCGGGCTGAGGGTGGCCACCACGGAGACGGGTGCGGCGTGGAACGAGTTCTTCGCGGACCTGGTGGCCCGGGGGCTGGCCGGGGTGGCACTGGTGACCTCGGACTCCCATCGCGGCCTCGTGGAAGCCGTGGCGGCGAACCTGCCCGGGGCCGTGTGGCAACGCTGCCGCACCCATTACGCGGCGAATCTGATGGCCGTGACCCCGAAGAGCATGTGGCCGGCGGTGAAGGCCATGCTGCACAGCGTGTACGACCAGCCCGACGGGCCGGCCGTGCAGGCCCAGTTCGAGCGCCTGTTGGACTACGTGCAGGACAGGTTGCCCGCGGTGGCTGGGCACCTCGATGCAGCACGAGAGGACATCCTCGCGTTCACCTCGTTCCCGAGGGACGTGTGGTCCCAGATCTGGTCGAACAACCCTGCCGAGCGGCTGAACCGGGAGATCCGGCGCCGCACGGACTCGGTGGGGATCTTCCCGAACCGGGATGCCGTGGTGCGTCTGGTCGGGGCTGTGTTGGCCGAGCAGACCGATGAGTGGGCCGAAGGCCGCCGGTATCTCGGCCTGGAACTGCTCGCCCGGTGCCGTGAGCCCCTGACCACGGAGCAAGAGACCGTGATGAGCACGGAGGTGATGCCGACCCTGCAGACCTGACAGGTACAAGCCCCCTACAACCTCGAAGACGGCTACACCACTTCCAGGGACTTGACCCCGTCGCGAGTCGGCAGCGGGTGGGGCGGAAGGTCATGATCGGCTGGCTCCCTCGACGACGGCATGTGAGTCCCGTCACCGTAGCCCAGCACCACACGCCCCCACCGCCCCCACGCGACAAATACACAACACTCGCCTTGCGTATCTCACTGAGGTGTGCCTTACTGGTTCTCGGACCCCCGCCGGAAGGACCCCCATGGCCCACGCCTCCACGCACCCCGCCCACCCGCTGCCGCCCGTGGCGCCCCGTCGTCTGCTGCTGGCCCAGCGGCTCCTCCGAGGCGAGGGCTCCGTCGAGGTCACGGCCTTCCGCGCCGGCGAGACGCTCACCACGGCCGTCCACGGCGTGAGCGCGGACGGCCGCCTCGTGGTCGCCCACGTCCCCAACCTCCTCGGTTCGCTCGGCGCGTTCCACACGCCCGCGCCGCTGGACGTGCGCGTGGACGTCCTGCGCGACGCCCTGGACCTCACGCTCCCCACCCGCCTGGCGTCCGTGCATCTGCTCGGCACCCTGCGCTGGTGCCGGGACTCGGCCGAGGTCGCGGAGCTGGGGCTGCGCGGCCGCGTCGCGGACCTCGTGGCCGACGTCGGCCCACGGGTGCGCGTGGGCGTCGTCGAGACCCAGCGGATCCTGCTGCACGACGTCGACGGCGTCGCCGTGTTCTGCCGCCACACCCTGCCGCTCACGTCGCGGGGGCTCGTCGACCAGGCCGAGCTCGCAGACCTGGCGGACGACGTGCTGGGCACCGCCCCCGAGGTGCTCGCGGACCTGGCCGACGCCGTCGCCCTGGGCCTGCTGCCGGGCGAGAGCACCCCGTTGCAGGTCGACGCCGGGCCCCTGCCCGAGTCCCCCGCCCACGCCCTCGACGCGGACGAAGCCGGGGTGACCCTGCTCCGCGTCCGCGACGGCGAGAGCACGGCGGTGCATGTGGCCCTGCCCGGCGCAGGCCGGCTCGATCACAGCCCCCGGCACGCCTGGCGTCGACTGCTGGACGCGATCCCGGCGCGGGTCGCCCACCCCTGAGGGGCGGCGTCAGTCGATCGTGTAGGTGGCGCAGGTGGCCACGTCCGTGACCTCGATGCCCTCGGCGGTGCAGGCGAGGTCGGCGTTGTACGTGCACTCGAGGCGGTGGCACGCACCGACGGTCGAGGCGCCCTCGGTCACCGGGCGGCGGACGTCGAGCTGGACGAAGGTGCCGCAGCCGGGCGTGCGGTCGGAGCCGGCGACGGTGATGGCCAGGGCGTTGCAGGACGTCTCGGCGTTGAAGGCGCAGGCACTGGCGGCGCAGGTGCGGACGGCGGTGGTCATGGCGTGATCCTCCCGGTTCGGGCCCGCCCCGGGCCGGGGCGGTGCTGATGGAATCGAGATTACTCCGGTCCACGAATAGCACAAGAGGGGTGAGCCTTAGTCGATAGACGATTAGCGCAAATGCATTTTGCGCATTGTCGTGTGTCGTATGGACCGACGTCGTGCCCGCCGGCCGCCCGGAATCTTCTGCATCTCTGGCCCTTCTGGCGACCACGCGCCCACTCAGAAGGGTCAGATGCGCAGACGATCTGCCGTCCCCGCCTCCTGAGCAGCCCCGGCAGCCCCGGCAGACCCGGCAGCCCCACCACCCTGGCCGAGTCCGCCCCGCACTCCTAGCGTGGGGCCATGAGCACCCATCGCCTGTCCTCCACCGCCCTCGGGTTCGCCGCCGGACTGGGCACCGCGGCCGCTGTCACCGCAGCCCGCAAGATCGCCCTCATGGCCGCCGTCGGGAAGGGCCACCCGCTCAAGCACCGACTCCTGGACGCGGCATCCGGCCTGGTCCAGCCGAAGTACCCCATGGGCGCGATGAGCACCTATCTCAACGGACTGCACTTCTACGCCGACGACCTCGGCCGGCAGGTCGAAGCCAGCCACTTCTGCATCCACCTGCGCCACGACCTGCACCAGTGCGTGATCTTCGACCGCAACGCGCCGGACGCACGGCTGATCGGCATCGAGTACATCATCAGCGAGGAGCGGTTCCGCAGCCTCCCCGACGAGGAGCGGCGCCTGTGGCACAGCCACCACTACGAGGTGAGCTCCGGCGCCCTCACGGCCCCCGGGGTGCCCGAGCTGGCCGAGCACAGTTACTTCGAAGACCTCATCCACACCTACGGGAAGACGTTCCACACCTGGCAGTACGACCGGGACGACTTCCCGTACGGCATCCCCCAGCTGATGATGGGCCTCACCGGCGACGGCCAGGTGGACGAGGCCCTCCTGCGCGCCCGCGACGAGCGCGTGGGCGTGGACACCGCGGCCCAGCGACGCAACCGCGCGGACATCCCGGTCCCGGACGTGGTGCCGGGCGCGAACAGCTGGGAGCGCGGGAGGGTCGTGCAGACCACGCTCGAGGAGCGCCCGGTGCGGGGCCGCGACGACTGAGGGCGGCGTCGTCGGGAGGGCGCCGTTTCCCGAACGACAGCGGTGCGACACGCCGCCGTTTCCCGAACGAAAACGCTCGGCGGGCCGGCGCCGTCATCCGGATCGGGCGGGCGCGCCCCGCGAGGGACAGCACGTCCGCCGCACGGGTCGCGGCAGCGAGAACGCTGGGCTCAGACCTTCCCCTTGAGCAGTCGGTGCCAGTAGATCCGGGGCTGGCCGAAGCGGTCGAAGGCCGCCGTGCTCTTCCGCGGCTTCGTCAGGTCCACGCCGGGGATCGACCGGTCCTCGGAGCCGTCGCGGACGTGCTCGTCCAGGACCAGCTCGTCCCGGCTGACCATCACGGGGATCACGGTGTAGCCGTCGTACTTCTGGAGCGGCTTCCCCGCGTCCGCGGCCTGGATGTTCTGGGTCAGGATCTTGACCTGCCGGCGCAGGGCTCCGCCGGAGGGCCGTGTGCCCAGGGCGGCGGCGTCGCCCAGCGCCCACACGTGCGGGTGCACGGGATGCCGCAGGGTCGCGGGATCCGCGGCCGCCAGGCCGGCCTCGCCGTCGTCCGCCAGGCCCGCCTCGGCGATGAACTCCGGGGCCCGCACCACGGGCGTGATGTACGCGGCCGCGACGTCGGTGATCCGCTCACCGGTGTTGAGCACCACCTCGCGGGCCTCGTGGTCCACGGCGTTCACCTCTGCGCCGGCGTGCACATGGATGCCGTACCTCGCCACGGCCTCAGCCAGAGCGGGGTCGATGGTCTGCCGGTCCAGGATCCGGCCGTAGGGGGTCACCAGGCGGACGTCCACGTCCGGCAGGATCCCCGTGCGCTCCCACGCCGCGCAGGCCAGGAACAGCGCCTTGAGCACGGTGCCGCCGCACGAGGAGGGCTCAGCCGGCACATTCGCCACCACACGGTCCCCCGCGGCCACACGCGACAGCAGCGCCCGGGCGGCGTCCACGTGCTCGGGCACGTGCGCACTCGCCGCCCATCCGGCGGCGTAGGCCTCACGCAGCCCGTCGATCGCACCCCACCACGGGGTCAGCCCCGGGCAGAGCACGAGGTGGCGGAAGCCCACGGTCAGCCCGGTGCTCGTCACCGCGGTCCGTTCCTCGGCGTCCACGGCCACGACGTGGTCCGGGATCCATTCGACCCCGTCCGGGATGACGGCCCGCATCGGCCGTTCGAACCGGGCCATGTCCGCCTGCCCGCCCGCCGCGTAGTTCAGCATCGGCCGGTAGCGGTGCAGCTGGTGGCCTTCGGCGATGGCGACCCGACCCTGCCGCTTCCGCCGCAGTGCGGCGGCCAAGGACACGCCGGCGTTGCCGCCGCCGACGATCAGGATGTCGTACTGCTCGGTCACGTGGTCCTCCGTGGGGTGACGGGGTCAAGGAAACGGTACGACCGCCCCCGCAGACGTGCTCCGCGGCAGACGGGACGTGCCGCCCATCCTCCACTGGTGGCCGGGGCCGGCGCTAGCCCGTAAGGCCCAGCAGCCGCAGCTGGTCGGCGTACTTGCGCATCCCGACCTCCACGGCCTGCGGGTTCTGCGCGTACCAGTCCAGGTGGGTCTGTCGCAGCTGCTCGGCCGGGACGGTCTGTCCGGCCACGGTCCAGTCCTCGGTCGGCTCGGCGTCGAGGTCGAGGGCCTCCACCACGACCGCCTCGAGGGGCGCGCGCACCCCGCCGAGGAGCACGCGGGAGGCGGGCACGGGCTGGACGGCGACGTCGCCCGGCAGGTGCCCGGCCACGCGCTCGGCCACGCGGGTCAGCAGTGTGTTGGTCGGGTGGTTCACGGTGTAGAAGCCGACGCCCCGCTCCGCCGCCACGAGGTCCGCCATGGACAGCGTCCCCTTCGCCTCCTCCCGCGCCCGCAGCGCCTGCACGGACGCGGCCGCGGCCTCGCGGATCGCCGCCGGCGCCACCTCCCGACGACGGCCCGTCGCCGCCTCGGCCAGCACGCGCAGGTCGTGGTACGGCACGACGGGCGGGTCCTCCCCCGGCCGCTCGGCCGCCCCGGGCGCGAACTTCCAGTTGCGGAGGGTGACCTGCCAGGGGAAGCGCGAGACGTCGTACACCACGGGGATCCGCACCACGGCGGCGTCCTTCGGCAGCCGGGCCACGAGCTGGTCCGTGCCGATGGGCATGCCCCGGTAGTCGTGCGGGATCGGCTGGGTGACGAGGGCCTTCACGCGCGGCAGCAGCCGCTCCAGGTGCTCGACCTCGTCCGGCTGGGCCTCGAAGGCGGGCGGCACGCGGACGCTCACCAGGTCCGCCCCGTGCAGCGGTGTGCCGGGCTCCCCGCCGAGCAGCCGCCGGTACGACTCGCCCTGGCAGTTGCCCCACACCAGCAGCAGGTCGCCCTCGGGCAGGTCCTCGAGCCCGTAGAAGTGCCCGTAGTGCCGGCGTCGTCCCTCGTCCTCGTGCACGTCTGCGTCCTCTCTCCTCAGCCGTCCTCGCGACGGATCCAGTCGATGCCCGTCTTCCCGAACCACCAGGCCAGGAACGCGGAGAGCGCCGCGAAGGCCAGTTCGTCCAGCTCGCTCATCGGTCCTCCCGTGTTCCGTCCTGTCCGCGATTGTGCCAGCCCCGCCCCGCGGGCACCCGCCCGCTCAACCCCAGCCGCCCCACCACGCCTCGAGGTCCGGCACGGTGGCCACGGGCGCCCAGCCCAGCCGGGAGGCGGGCACCCGCCACACCCGCGCCGTCCCG
>NZ_JXSP01000001.1:0-21641 GCF_000946635.1 Micrococcus sp. MS-ASIII-49 | reverse complement strand
CGTCATGACCTCTTACACCTAGGGAGCGCGCCGGTGTCCGTGGCCCGGGACCTCCCACGGCGGCAACGGCCATGGCCGGGGACGAGACAGGGGAGGGGCCCGCGTCGTGGACGCGGGCCCCTCCCCTGCCGTGTGCTGCTCGTCAGCCCTCGAGCACCTTGTCCAGGCGGCCCTCGGCCTCCTCCTCGGTGACCTTCTTGGCCAGCGCCAGCTCGGACACGAGCACCTGGCGGGCCTTCGAGAGCATGCGCTTCTCGCCGGCGGACAGGCCGCGGTCCTGGTCGCGGCGCCACAGGTCACGGACGACCTCGGCCACCTTGTTGACGTCGCCGCTGGCGAGCTTCTCCAGGTTGGCCTTGTAGCGGCGGGACCAGTTGGTCGGCTCCTCCACGTGCTCGGCGCGCAGGACCTCCATGACGTGCTCGAGCCCCTCCGCATCCACGACGTCACGCACGCCGACGAGGTCGACGTTCTCCGCGGGGACCTCGATGGTCAGGTCTCCCTGCGCCACCTTGAGCTTGAGGTACATCTTCTCCTCCCCCTTGATGGTGCGCATCTTGATCTCCTCGATCCGCGCAGCACCGTGGTGGGGGTAGACGACGGTCTCTCCGACCTCAAAAACCATGTTGTTGTGCCCCTTTCAGTCGTCCCATTCTATCATGCAGCCTCGTCATGCCGCGCGCGCCGTCACATCGTCGGCCCCCGGATGTGATAGTGGACGACCCGGCGCCACAGGCCGGCCGGCGTCCCGGGATGCGGTAGCCTGACCTGGCAGGACCCCTGCCTCGGGGCTCCTGAGCACGTCATCGCACCTGAGGAGACCTCTGTGAAGAACGCATCCCGGCCCGCCCGGCGCCACCTCGCCGCAGGTGCGCTGGCCGCGGTCGCCCTGCTGGGCGCCACCGGCTGCTCCGCCGTGAGCCCGATCGCCACCGCCATCCAGTACTCCCCCTCGGACGGCATCAACGGCCAGGAGCAGGACTTCCTGAGCTACCGCAACCTCGCCCTCGTCGGCGACGGCGAGTCGGGCCCCGCCCGCCTGATCGGCACCGTGGAGAACACCTCCGGCCAGGATCAGACCTACACCTTCCAGGCCGAGGGCGGCGGCTCCGCGACCCTGAAGGTCCCCGCCGGCGAGAGCCGCAAGCTCGAGGACGAGGCGAACACAACCGTCCTGGAGCGCGAGGGCGTGTGGGTCGGCGAGAACCTGCCCGTGACCGTCTCCGGCAACGGCGGCACCGCCGACCTGGCCGTCCCGCTGCTGAGCGCCACCCAGGAGCAGTACCGTGACCTGCTCCCCGAGGGAGTCGAGCCCTCGGAGGAGGATCTCGTCGGGCACCTCCACGAGGAGACCCACCACTACGGCGAGGAGCACTGACCTCCGCCGGGCCTGCGCCCGGCACGCCACGGCCCCGGCCCCACCGTGAGGTGGAGCCGGGGCCGTCGTCGTCCCGGGCGGAGCGCGCCGGTCAGGCCTCGAACTTGTAGCCCAGGCCGCGCACCGTGACGAGGTAGCGGGGGCTCGAGGGATCGGGCTCGATCTTGGAGCGCAGGCGCTTCACGTGCACGTCGAGGGTCTTGGTGTCCCCCACGTAGTCGGAGCCCCACACGCGGTCGATCAGCTGGCCGCGGGTGAGCACGCGCCCGGCGTTGCGCAGCAGCATCTCCAGCAGCTCGAACTCCTTGAGCGGCAGGGACACCTGCTCGCCGTCCACGGAGACGACGTGCCGCTCGACGTCCATGCGCACGGGGCCGGCGCTGATGGTCGCCGACATCGGCTCCTCCTGCTCCCCCTGACGGCGCAGCACGGCGCGGACGCGGGCCACCAGCTCACGCGAGGAGTACGGCTTGGTCACGTAGTCGTCCGCCCCGAGCTCGAGGCCGACGACCTTGTCGATCTCCGAGTCCTTCGCGGTCAGCATGATCACGGGGACGTTGGAGCGCTGGCGCACCTGACGACACACCTCGGTGCCGGACATCCCCGGGAGCATCAGGTCCAGGAGGATCAGGTCCGCGCTGTCGCGCTCGAAGATGCTCAGCGCCTCGTTGCCGTCGGCGGCGACGGTGACCTCGAACCCCTCCTTCTCCAGGAGGTAGGACAGGGGGTCGCTGAACGACTCCTCGTCCTCCACGATCAGAATGCGGCTCATGCGCTCGTCTCCTTCCGGGTCGGGGGTGCGGCCGAGGCGGTCACCCGGTGACCGCGCCGCTCGGTGACGTGGGCGGCACCCGGCGCGCCGTCGACGGCGACACCGTCCCCCCACTCGGGCAGGCGGATGGTGAAGGTCGACCCGCGGCCCGGCTGGGACCAGAGGGTGACCTCCCCTCCGTGGTTGATGACGACGTGCTTGACGATGCTCAGCCCCAGGCCCGTGCCGCCCGTCTGACGCGACCGCGCCGCGTCCACGCGGTAGAAGCGTTCGAAGACCCGCTCCTGCTCCTCCGGGCTGATGCCGATGCCCTGGTCCGTGACGGTGACCTGCGCGAGCCCGTCCACGGAGCTCAGGCCGATGCCCACCGTGGTGCCCTCCGGGGAGTAGCGCACCGCGTTGTCCACCAGGTTGCGCACCGCGGTCATCAGCTGGTCCTGGTCCCCGTGCACCACCGCGTCCACGCGGCCGCCCACGCGCAGCGCGATGCCGCGGTCCTCGGCGGTCAGGCGCAGGCGGTCCACGGCGTCCGCGACGACGGCGTTGAGGTCCACAGGCCCTCCGTCCTGGACCACGTCCTTGGCCTGCAGCCGGGAGAACTCGATGATGTCCTGCACGAGGGCCGTGAGCCGGCGGGACTCGACGCCCAGCCGTGCGGCGAAGCGACGCACCGCCTCCTCGTCCTCCGCGGCGTCGCCGATGGCCTCGGAGAGCAGGGAGATGGCGCCCACCGGCGTCTTGAGCTCGTGCGAGACGTTGACGACGAAGTCGTGGCGCATGGCCTCGGTGCGGGTCACGTCCGTGCGGTCGTCGGCGAGGATCAGGATGTACTCCTCGTCCAGCGGGGCCACGCGCAGCTCGACGACGAGGCTCGACTGCCCGAGGGGTCCTCGGGGCAGCTCCATGCGGCGCTCGACGATGACGCCGTCGGCCCGCACGGTCCGCGTGAGCTCCCGCAGCTGGTCCTGGACGAGCGAGTGCCCCCGCACCAGGCCCAGGGCGTAGGCCGCGGGGTTCGCGCGCACCACGCCGTCGACGTCGTCCACCACCGCGTACGCGCGGCCGACCACGGAGAGGACCTCGGCGGCGCCCGGCGCCAGGGTGGGTTCGCCAACCGTCAGGTCCACCGTCCGCGAGCGCTCGGACGCCCGGAAGGCCAGCATGGAGGCCACTCCGGTGAACAGTCCGACCGCTCCGCACAGCAGGCCGATGATGACGGGATCCACGGCACCAGACTAGCCTCTGGCGGCCCGGAGACGGGCTGCCCCGGCCCCGCCAGACGCCGGACGATCGGCGTTCATGGGCCGTTCATCTTGCCCTGCCAGGGTGGACCGTTGCCCCGGGGAGTCGGGGTCGGCGGCGCACGGGCGTCGCCGGGGAGAGGAGACCATGCGCGAGCTCTACCGAGCCGACCTCGAACGGCTGGGCCGCGACCTGACCGAGATCGCCCGCCTCGTGCACCGCGCCATGATGGACGCGCAGGCCGCCCTCGAGGCGGCCGACGTGCACGGCGCCGAACGGGTCATCTCGGAGGACGCGCGGATCGACCAGCTGCAGGAGTCCCTCGACGAGCAGGCCGTGCGCATCCTGGCGCTGCAGGCGCCCGTGGCCACGGACCTGCGCACCGTCGTCGCCACGCTGCGGATGAGCTCCTCGCTCGAGCGCATGGGCGACCTCGCCCGCCACGTGGCCCAGCTGACCCGGCTGCGCTACCCCGAGCACGTCATCCCGGAACAGGTCCGGACCGTGATCACCGCGATGTGCGACGCCGCCGTGGAGGTGGCCGAGGAGGTCGTCCTGCTGCTCGAGACCCAGGACCTGGCGCACGGGGACCGGATCGACGCCCTCAACGAGGACGTCAACGCGCTGCACCTGTCCGTCTTCCGCGCGATCGCCGCCCCGGACTGGAGAGCGACGCCGGCCACCACCACGGACGTCACGCTGGCCTCGCGCTACCTCGAGCGGTTCACGGACCACGGCCTGTCCGTGGCCGCCAAGGTGCGCTACCTCGTCACGGGCGAGTGGGCGACCCACCGCCCGGACGCCACCGGCTCCTGACCGTCCCCGACGCCACGGGCCGGGCCCCCAGGCGGGGTCCCGGCCCGTCGTCGTCGGACGCGTCAGTGCGCGGAGCCCTGGGCGGCCACGGCGGCGGCGCCGGCCGCGGCGGCCTCCGGATCGAGGTAGCGGCCGTTCGCGGTGATCGGCTTGAAGTTCTGGTCCAGCTCGTAGACCAGCGGGATGCCCGTCGGGATGTTCAGGCCCGCGATGTCCTCGTCCGAGATGCCGTCCAGGTGCTTGACCAGCGCGCGCAGCGAGTTGCCGTGCGCGGCGATCAGCACGGTCTTGCCGGCCTTGAGGTCGGGCAGGACCTGCTCCTCCCAGTAGGGCAGCAGGCGGTCGATGACCTGCTTGAGGGCCTCGGTGCGGGGGGCGTCCTTGCCCAGGTCCGCGTAGCGCTCGTCGCCGACCTGGGAGAACTCGGAGTCGTCGTCCAGGGCGGGCGGCGGGGTGTCGAAGGACCGGCGCCAGACCATGAACTGCTCCTCGCCGAACTCCTCCTTCACCTGGGCCTTGTCCTTGCCCTGCAGGGCGCCGTAGTGGCGCTCGTTCAGGCGCCAGCTGCGCTTGACCGGGATCCACTGGCGATCCGCGGCCTCGAGGGCCAGGTTGGCCGTGGTGATGGCGCGCTTGAGCAGGGACGTGTGGACCACGTCCGGGCGGATGCCCTCCGCCTCCAGCAGCTCACCGCCGCCGGCGGCCTCGGCGCGCCCCTTCTCGGTCAGCGGGACGTCCACCCAGCCGGTGAACAGGTTCTTCTCGTTCCATTCGCTCTGACCGTGCCGCAGCAGGACCAGCGTGTACGTGGTGTTCGCCATGTCACCATCCTAGGCGGACCCGTCCCGCCGCTCCCCTACGCTGGAGCCCATGGTGGAGAAGGCCCGGCGGCTGCGCGCGCGCACGACGCCCGGCCCCGGCCCCGCCCGGGGACCGCAGGGCCACATCACCCGCGGCACGACGGCGGCGCAGCGGATGCGCCGGGTGGACCGCTGGCTCACGGACGTGCACGGCCCCCTGCTGCGGCGCACTCCCCGCCCACTGGCCGTGGACCTGGGCTTCGGCGCGGAGCCGGTGACCGCCGTCGAGATGGCCCAGCGGCTGCGCGTGCAGAACCCGGCCCTCGAGCTGGTGGGCCTCGAGATCGACCCCGCTCGGGTGGCCCGGGCCCGGGAGCGGGCCGGCGACCTGCCGGGGGTCACCTGGGCGGTCGGCGGCTTCGAGCTGCCCGTGCCGCGGCCGCCCACCGTGGTGCGCGCGTTCAACGTGCTGCGCCAGTACCGGGAGGAGGACGTGCCCGCGATCTGGTCCCTGCTGTGCGCGGGGCTCGCCGACGACGGCGTCCTCGTGGAGGGCACCTGCTCCGAGGACGGCCGGCGGGCGGCCTGGGTGGACCTGCGTCGGGACGGGCCCGCGAGCCTGACCGTGGCCCTCAGGCTGGGGTCCTTCGCCCGCCCCTCGGACGTGGCGGCGCGCCTGCCGAAGGTCCTCATCCACCGGCACGTACCCGGCGAGCCCGTCCATCGGCTCCTGGCGGAGGCCGACGCCGCGTGGGCCGCGCACGCCCCGCTCGCGGCCTACGGGACGCGGCAGCGGTGGCTGGCGACGGTCGGCACGCTCCGCGCGGCGGGCTGGCCCGTGCTGGGCGGCCCGCACCAGTGGCGGCGCGGGGAGCTGAGCGTGCGCTGGGCGGCGGTGGCGCCGTCGTCATGAGGGCGGCGCCGACGGCGCGGGACCCTCAGCGGCGCAGGGCCGGGCCCATGTCCTGGCGGGGGCCGGCGAGGTAGACGCACGCCACGCACGCGGCCACGAGGCCGAACATGCCCATCCCGCCGCCGGCGAGCACGCCGAGGAGCCCGACGACGGCGGCGACGCCGGTGAGGATCAGCCAGAAGCTCCTGTCCCGGCCCCCGATGCGGGCGAAGTCGTCGGGGCGGCGCCGGACGACGTCCACCAGCGCCCAGACCTCGAGCCCGAGCGCGGCGATCGCCAGGACGCGGAACAGCCAGTGGTCGACGAGCAGGGCGAAGTGCATGGGGGCGCTCATGCCGGTCAGTCTAGGCGGTCGGCCCGGCCGGGTTCCCTCCCCGTCCGGGGCGGCGTCTAGGCTCGAGGCGTGAGCACCCAGACCGAGCATCGCGGCCTGTTCGTCGCCGTCGAGGGACCGGACGGATCCGGCAAGTCCACCCAGGCCCGCGCCCTGACCGAGGCCCTGCGCGCCGCGGGCCACGAGGTGGTGCTCACGCGCGAGCCCGGCGGCTCGGACCTGGGCGAGACGCTGCGAGAGCTGCTGCTGGACCCCGGGCACGCCCCCGTGGACCCCCGCACCGAGGCGCTGCTGTTCGCCGCGGCCCGGTCCGCCCACGCCGTCCGCACGCTGCGCCCCGCGCTGGCCCGGGGCGCCGTCGTCGTCACGGACCGGTATGTGGACTCGTCCGTGGCCTACCAGGGCGCGGCGCGCGGGCTGGGCGAGGCGCGGATCGCCGCCCTGAACGAGTGGGCCACGGACGGCCTCGTCCCCGATCTGACGGTGCTGATCGACGTGGACGCGGCCACCGCCGCGGACCGGCGTGACCGGCGCGCGGCGGGGGGCGAGGGCACCCCCGACCGCATGGAGCGGGAGACGGCGGACCGGCACGAGGCCCTGCGCGCCGCCTTCCTCGCGCGCGCGGCGGCCGCGCCCGAGCGGTACCTCGTGCTCGACGGCGCGCTGCCGCCGCAGGAGCTCACCGCCCGCGCGCTGGCCCGCGTCACCGCCCAGGCGGCCGACCGATGACGGCCCCCGCCCCCGCCGTGTTCGCGGACCTCGCGGGCCAGGAGGCCGCGGTGGCCCAGCTGCGCCGCGCCGCGGCCGAGGACCGTCCCACCCACGCCTGGATGTTCACGGGCCCGCCCGGCTCCGGCCGGTCGACGGCGGCGCGTGCGTTCGCCGCGGCCCTGCAGTGCGAGGTCGCGGACCCGGCGGCGCGCGGCTGCGGCGAGTGCCACGCGTGCCGCACCGTCCTCGGCGGCACCCACCCGGACGTGACCGTGCTGGCCACCGAGGCGGTGAGCTATCGGATCGAGGACGTCCGCGCCCTCGTGGAGGCCGGCCAGTCCACCCCCGCCACCGGGCGCTGGCGGATCTTCCTCATGGAGGACGCGGACCGCATGACGGAGCGCGCCACGAACGTGCTCCTCAAGGCCATCGAGGAGCCGCCGGCCCGCACGATCTGGATGCTGTGCACCCCGTCCCCCGCGGACGTGCTCCCCACCGTCCGCTCCCGCTGCCGGCTGATCACGCTGAGCATCCCCGCCGTGGAGCAGGTGGCGGAGCTGCTGCACCGCCGCGACGGGCTGGACCGCGAGACGGCGCTCACCACCGCCCGGATCTCCCAGTCGCACGTGGGCATGGCCCGCCGCCTCGCGCGGGACCCGGAGGCCCTCGAACGCCGCGAGCGCATCCTCTCCCTGCCGCTCCAGGCCACCGCCGTCTCCGACGCGATGGCCCTGGCCGCCACGTTGGCCGAGGTGTCCAAGGCCGAGGCCGAGTCCGCCGCCGAAGCCCGGGACGCCGAGGAGCTCGAGGCACTGCGCCGCTCCCTGGGCCTCGAGCCCGGCGAGCCCGTCCCGCCCAAGCTCCGCCACCACGTCAAACGGCTCGAGGAGGACCAGACCCGCCGGCGGCGCCGCGCCGTCCGGGACTCGCTGGACCGGGCCATGATCGACGTCATGGGCCTGTTCCGGGACGTGCTGCGCGTGCAGCTGGGGGCCGACGGCGAGCTCATCAACGAGCACCGTCGGGACGAGATCGAGGCGTACGCCCGCGGCACCGCCGGCGACTCGGCCGAGGTGCTCGCCCGGATCGACGCCGTCACCACGGCCCGGGAGCGCATCGCCGCCAACGTGCCGGAGCAGCTGGCCCTCGAAGCCATGATGCTGGCGCTGCTGCCCCGCCGGGTGCGCACCCCGCGACGTCGCTGAGCGGCCGCGCGGGGCGGGCCGGCGCCGGCTCAGCGGGTGCGGACCACCAGGTCCGGCACGTCGGCCAGGCCCGGCACCACCCGGTCCGCGCCCGCCGCCAGCAGGACGTCGTCCGCGTCGCGACCCGTGCGCACGCCGACCACGAGTCCGGCCCCCGCGCGGCGCCCGGCCGTCATGTCCTCCGCGGTGTCCCCGACCACGAGGACGCTGCGGACGTCGTCGTGGTCGAGACCGAGCAGGGCGGTGAGGATCATGTCCGGGTGGGGGACGCCGCGGCCGGCGTCGTCCGGGGAGAGGCTCAGATCCGCCAGGCCCATCCACCCCAGCGACTCGAGGATCATGTTCTGGGTGTGGCGGGCGTAGCCGGTGCAGAGGCACACGTGGAGGCCGAGGGCGCGCAGGCGGACGAGCGCCTCCTCCGCGCCCGGGACGGCCCGGACGCCGTGCTCGGCCAGCAGCGCGTCGAAGGCCGCCTCGAACGTGCGGGTCGCCGCCGCGGCCACCGCCCGGTCGGCGAACACGCGGGGGAACACGGCCGTGCGCGAGGTGGGCCGGAGCGCGCGGAACCGCCGAGCGGCGTCGTCGTGCTCCGGCGTGCCCGCCGGGACGCCGTGCTGGTCCAACGTGCGGGCGAACGCCGTGTCCTGGAGCCCGTGCTCCACGATGGACGTGCCGGACATGTCCACCACGGCCAGGCGGAGGGGCGCGGCTGACGAGGCCGCGGCGGGGGGTGCCGGGGTGCGAGGGGCGTGGGGCAGGCTCATGCGTCTCCCGTCGACGGTGTGTGCCCACCAGGGAACCGTCCCCGTCTGGCCGCGGCGTGGCCTGGGGGTGAACGCCTGCGGAAGGCGCGGGCCACAGTCGGTGGCCCGCGCGCCCGGCCGTGCGGTGGAATCGGGGCCGCGAAACCGGTATGCTCGTCAGCCGTGGCCGTTCACGGTCCGTGCCTCCTTAGCTCAGCTGGCCAGAGCAGCTCCCTCGTAAAGAGCAGGTCGCCGGTTCGAATCCGGCAGGGGGCTCCCCCGGACCCCGCCGCGTGATCACGCGGCGGGGTCCTCTCGTCTTCGGGCCGGCCGTCCGGGGCGCGCCGCCGTCAGAGCCCGGCTCCCAGCTCCTCCGCCCGGTCCAGGTGGCCGAGGGTGCGTTCGGCGTGCCGGCCGACCGACTCCGCCGAGCCCTGGCCGAGCCGGTACAGGGCGAGGGCCTGGGCGGTGGCGGCCAGCTCGTGTGCGGCGCGGGAGAGCTCACGGTGGACGTCGGCGGCCTCGGCCGGGATGTGCTCGCCGTCGCCCTCGTGGTCCCGGTGCAGGCGGACGCACAGGGCACGGACCGCGGGGAGCCGTTCCGTGAGGACGTTGCCGGCGTGGACCACGCCGTTGCGCTCCTCGTGGCTCAGCACGTCCGTGCCCCGCTGGCCCTCCAGCACCTGCCAGTAGCGGTCCAGGGCCCGGCTGAGTCGGTCGTGGGCACGGCGCCACAGCCCCGTGCCGAGCTCGCGGTCGTCGGCACGCTCCTGACGGAAGCGTGCGAAGGGCCCCCTCATGCGCGGTCGCCGGACGGCCGGCGCGCGTCGGCGGGGTCGGTGACGAGCACGACCTTGCCCGTGCGGGTGGCGGAGTCGAACCAGTCGAACGCCTCGGCGGCCTCGGCGAGCGGGAAGCACGCCCCGACGCTCGCGTCGATGCGGCCCGCCGCCACCAGGGGCCACACGGCACGTTCGGCCGCGGCCACGATCCCGGCCTTGTCCACGACCGAGCGGGAGCGGAGCGTCGCCCCCGTGAGCCAGCCGCGCTTGACCACCAGCTTCATGATGTTGAAGTCCTCCGGGACGGCGCCGCCCTGGACCGCGAGCGTCACGATGCGTCCCTCGGGGGCGAGCGCGGACACGTTGGGCGCCAGATACGGGCCGCCGACGACGTCGAGGATGACATCCGCGCCGTGGCCGTCCGTGACCTCCTTGACCCACGGGGCGAAGGCACCGGACTCGGCGGCGCGGTGGTCGAACATGTGCTCGGCGCCCAGCCGCCGACCGAGTGCCACCTTCTCCGGGCCGCCGGCGGTGCCCAGCACCCGTGCACCGAGCGCGGCGAGGAACTGGACGGCGAAGGAGCCGATGCCGCCGGTGGCGCCGTGCACGAGCACCCGGTCCCCGGCCTGCACGCCCGCCCGGCCCACGAGCGTCGAGTGCACCGTGCAGGCGACCTCCGGCAGGGCCGCCGCCTCGACGAGGCCGACGCCGTCGGGGACGGCCATGAGCTGGCCCGCCGGCACGGCGACGTACTCGGCGAAGCCGCCGCCGGCCAGGAGCGCGCACACCCGGTCACCGACGGCGAACCGCCCCTCACCCGGCATCCCGGCCTCGGGTCCCAGCGCCGCCACGGTGCCGGAGACCTCGAGTCCGGGGATCTCGGAGGCGCCGCGCGGCGGCGGATAGCGGCCCTCGCGCTGCGCGATGTCCGCGCGGTTGAGACCCGCGGCGGCCACGTGCACCAGCACCTCGCCCGGGCCGGGGTCCGGCACGGGCTCGTGGCCCACGCGGACGACGCCGTTGTCGCCGGCGCCGGTGAATCGCACGGCGCGCATCTGTGCGGGGACGTCCATGGGGGTCTCCTCCTCTGGTCGGGGGTCGAGGGTCGAGGGTCCATCCTCGCGCGCGGGGGCCGGACTCGCCACCGGTCGCCCGCCGGGCCACGGGCTAGAGTGGGTCCTCGACGCGGCGGCCCACGCCGTCGCGGTCAGGCCCGGGATGGTTGTCCGAGCGGCCGAAGGAGCCGGTCTTGAAAACCGGTGCGCGGTGACCCCGTGCCGAGGGTTCGAATCCCTCACCATCCGCGTGCACACGACGAGAGGCGGCGGGCCGGACGGCCCGCCGCCTCTCGTTCACCTGGAGGCCACCTGGATGTGATGGACTCCGCGCGTCACCCCGCCGTCCACCGGCGGCGCACCTCTGTCATCACGCATCCCGGGGAGAGCCATGCCCAGCCTGTTCCGCCGCCGTGCCGTCACCACGGCCGCCTGCACCGTCCTCGTCCTCGCGCCCGCGAGCGCGGCGCCCGCCCTCGCCGTCGAGACGGCCGCCGCGGACGAGACCACCATCTCGATCCTGTCCTTCAACGACTTCCACGGCGCGCTGTCCGCGGACTACATCGGCACGCAGTTCGCGGACACCGTGGAGGACTACCGCACCGCGTTCGAGGCCGAGCACGGCGCCGGCTCCACGCTGCTGACCAGCGCCGGCGACCTGATCGGCGGCTCGAAGTCCGTGTCCAACGTGCAGCAGGACAACCCGACGATCGACGTGATGAACGCGCTCGGCCTGGACGCGCTCACCGCCGGCAACCACGAGTTCGACAAGGGCCTGGACGACCTGCAGGGCCGCGTGGAGTCCCGGGCCCAGTTCCCGGTGCTCTCCGCCAACCTGGTGGACCCGACGACCAAGGAGCCCGTCCTCACCTCGCACGCCGTCTTCGACGTCCACGGCGTGCGCGTCGCGGTCATCGGCGCCTCCCCCAACGAGCTGTACGCGACCACCACCGGCGCGGGCCTGAAGGGCAACGAGGTCCTCGACGAGGTCGCCGCCGTGAACGCGGTCGCGGACGAGCTGGAGGCCCAGGACGCCGCCGACGTGATCGTGGCCTCGTACCACGACGGCGCCGCCGGCGCGGGCGAGCTGGCCGCCGAGCGGGCGGCCCGGGCCGAGTTCGACCGCATCGTCGGCGAGACCTCCTCCGCCGTGGACGTCATCTTCAACGCCCACACCCACCAGCTCTACCAGTACGACGCCGCGGCCGGCGGCGCCCACCGCCCCGTGATCCAGGCGGGCGCCTCCGGCAGCCACCTGGCCGCCGTCGAGCTGACCGTGGGCGCCGACGGCGAGGTCACCGGGCTCACCCCGCGCCTGCTGGCCCGGTCCACGCAGGCCCCCGCCGAGGCCGCCGCGGAATCCCCCGTCACCGCCCAGGTGTACGCGATCGAGCAGGAGGCCGTCGCGGTCTTCGAGGACCTGCAGGGCGAGGTCGTGGCCGACCTGTCCGCCTCCATCACCACCGACTACCAGAAGCTCATCGACGCCGGCGGCTCCTGGAAGGCCGGCGGCACGCGCGCCGCCGAGACCACCCTGGGCACCTGGGTGGGCGACGCCGTCAAGCGCGCCGCCGAGCAGGCGAACCCCGAGGTGGACCTCGGCGTGACCAACCCCGGCGGCCTGCGCTCCGAGCTGCTGACGGACCGCTTCACCGACGGCGGCGCGTTCCCGGCCAAGCCGGCCGACCTCGTCGGTCGCCTCACCCTGGGCGAGCTGCTCGACATGGCGCCGTTCGGCAACACCATCACCTACTTCGACATCCCGGGCTCCTCCATCAAGCTGGCCCTCGAGGAGAACTGGCGGAACGACGTGCGCAAGTTCACCCTCGGCTGGTCCGAGGAGCTGACCTGGACCTACGACGAGTCCCGCCCGCAGGGGGACAAGGTGACCGGCGTGTGGATCGACGGCGAGCCGCTCCAGGCGGACCGCATGTACACGGTCGCCAGCCAGTCGTTCCTGTCCGACGACACCTGGACGACGCTCGGGGACCCGACCAAGGCCCCCGACGGCTACACCGCCTTCGCGACCGGCCGCCAGAACTTCGTGAACATGGGCCTGTTGGACTCCCAGGCGATCACGGACTACGCCCGCGCCCAGGACGCGGCCCGCGGCGCCGTCGCCCCGGACTTCGGCAAGAACGGCGTGCCGGTCACCGACGCCCCCGCCTCGGTCGAGGCCGGGCAGGCCGTCGGCCTGACCCTCGGGGACCTCGTGGTGGACTCCGACGGCGCCCCCGCGGCGACCGCGGTCGACGTCGCCTTCCGCACGGCCGGCGGCGCCGAGACCGCCCTGGGCACCGTGGCCGTCCCCGCGGGCTCCGAGACCGTCACGCTCTCCGGGATCACCGCCCCCGCCGCCGCGGGCACGGGCGAGCTCGTGATGACCGTGCGCTACGCCGACGGCAGCACGACCGTGGTGCGCCATGTCCTCGAGGTCACCGCGGCCCCGACCCCCACCGAGCCGGAGCAGCCCGCCCCGACCCACCCGGGCAAGGGTCATGGCAAGGGTCATGGCAAGGGCCATGACAAGGGCGCCGACCACCCGGGCAAGGGCCGCGTGAAGGGCGAGGACCACCCGGGCAAGGGCCGCGGCGTGCAGCGCGGCGCCGCCACGCACCCCGTCTTCTCCGCCCATGCCTGGCTGACCGCCGCGGGCCTGTCGCGCTGACCCATCGAGAACGAGACCGAGGACGACATGACCCCCCTGCCCCGCTTCGCCGCGCGCACCGCGGTGACCACCGCCGCCCTGGCCCTGCTCGCCCCCGCCGTGGCCCTGCCCTCCCAGGCCAGCCCGGCCGGCGACTCCCTCGTCATCAACGAGGCGTACACCAACGGCGGCTCCGCGAACGCCGTGTACACCCACAAGTTCGTGGAGCTCTACAACCCCACCGACCAGCCGATCAGCCTCGACGGCTGGTCCCTGCAGTACCGCTCCGCCGCCGGCACGGCCGCGACCCAGGGCACGGTCGCACTGTCCGGCACGGTGCCCGCGAAGGGCCACTTCCTGGTCTCCGGCGGCTCCAACGGCACCGCGGGCGCCGCCCTGCCGCAGGCGGACCTCGTGGCCGGCGGGGCGTTCAACCCCGCGGGCACCAAGGGCACGATCGTGCTCGCGCGCCAGACGGGCACCGTGACGGACCTGCCGGTCGGCTCCGTGGTGACCGGCCAGGTGCCGGGCGTCGCGGACGTGCTCGGCTACGGAGCCACGAACACCTTCGAAACGGCGGCTGCCGGCGCCCCCTCGGCCAACTCGGACCCGAAGTCCCTCACCCGCACGAACGGCGTGGACACGGACGACAACAGCGCCGACTTCACCGTCACCGACCAGGTCACCCCGACCAACGCCGCCGCCACCGGCGGCGAGCCGACCCCGGAGCCCGAGCCGCAGCCGACCCCGGCCGAGCGGATCACCATCGCCCAGCTCCAGGGCACCGGCACGGCCACCCCGTACGCCGGGCGCCAGGTGACCACCACCGGCGTCGTCACCGCCGTGTACTCCACGGGCGGCTACGACGGCTACTACATCCAGACCGCCGGCACCGGCGGCGACACCCCCGACGCCACCCCGGGCGCCTCCGACGGCGTGTTCGTGTACTCGCCGGACACGGTCGGCTCCGTGACGCTCGGCGACCACGTCCAGGTCACGGGCGAAGCGGCCGAGCACTACGGCCTCACGCAGATCAAGGTCGCCGCCGGCGGCGTGCTGCCGGTCGCCGAGCCCGGCGCCGTGGCCCCCACGCCGGTGGAGTTCCCGCTGGAGGAGGCCGACCGTGAGGCGCTCGAGGGCATGGTCCTCGCCCCGCAGGGCGACTGGACGGTCACGGACAACTACTCCCTCAACCAGTACGGCTCCCTCGGCATCGTCCCCGGCACCACGCCGCTGGACAACCCGACGTCGGTGGCGCTGCCCGGCGCCGAGGCCCAGGCCGTCGCGGCCGCCAACGCGCAGCAGCTGATCGTGCTCGACGACGGGGCCACCACGAACTTCATGCGCTCGCCGGGCAACCAGAACCCGCTGCCGTATCTGGACGCGGACCAGCCGGTGCGTGTGGGCGCGGGCCTGGAGTTCACCACCGGAGTCATCCTCGACTGGCGCTTCGACGCGTGGTCCTTCCAGCCGCTGGGCCACCTCACCGACGCCACGGCGGCCGCCGTCCAGCCCGTGACGATCGAGGACACCCGCCCGGCCGAGGCCGCCCCCGAGGCGGTCGGCGGCAACGTCACCGTCGGCAGCTTCAACGTGCTCAACTACTTCACGACCCTGGGCCAGGACGTGGCCGGCTGCAGCGCCTACCGCGACCGCGCCGGCAACCCCGTCACCACGAACGGCTGCCTGCCGCGCGGCGCCTACACCTCCGAGGCGTTCGCCCGCCAGCAGGAGAAGATCGCGGCCGCGATCAACGGCCTCGGCACCTCGGTGGTCGCGCTCGAGGAGATCGAGAACTCCGAGAAGTTCGGCCTCGACCGGGACCACGCGCTGGCCCACCTCGTGGAGGCCCTCAACGCGCAGGCCGGCGAGCAGCGCTGGGCCTTCGTCGCCTCCCCGGCCGAGCGCCCGGCGCTCGCGGACGAGGACGTCATCCGCTCCGCGTTCATCTACCAGCCGGCCGAGGTCACCCCGGTGGGCGAGTCGGTGATCCTGGACGACCAGACGAACTTCGACAACGCACGCGAGCCAATGGCGCAGCTGTTCCGCGCCGCCGACGGCACGTCCGAGGGGGCGGCCGGCACCGAGTTCGTGGCGATCACCAACCACTTCAAGTCCAAGGGCGGCTCCGGTGCGACCGGGGGCAACGTGGACGCGGGCGACGGCCAGGGCGCGTACAACGCGGACCGCGTGGGCCAGGCCGAGGCCCTCGTGGCCTTCGCCGAGCGCATGAAGGCCGAGACCGGCACCGACCGCGTCCTGCTGATGGGCGACTTCAACGCCTACGAGAAGGAGGACCCGATCCGCGTGCTCGAGGCGGCCGGGTACGTCTCGCAGGGCGCGCTCACGGGCGAGTACTCGTACGCGTTCGGCGGCGCCGTCGGCAGCCTGGACGGGATCTACGCCTCGCCGTCGGCGGCGACGGCGATCACCGGCCAGGACATCTGGATGATCAACGCGAACGAATCCGTGGCCCTGGAGTACTCGCGCCACAACTACGTGGCCGAGGACCTGTACTCCGCGGACCAGTGGCGGTCCTCGGACCACAACCCGATCTTGGTGGGCCTCCAGCTCGACGCGCCCGTGACCGAGCCGACCCCGGAGCCGGAGCCGGAGCCCTCCCCGGGCGAGACCTGCGACGGCGTGACCGATCCGCGCGGCGTGCCGGGCAAGCCCGCGAACTCCGTGCGCGAGTGGCTGCGCTGCGTGGGCGCGACCCCGGGCCACGGCGGTGACCACCCGGGCAAGGGCCACGGCCCGGAGCACCCCGGCAAGGGCCGCGGGCCGGCCCGTCCCTGACGGGGCGCGGGGCGCCGCCCCCGGCATGACGACGGCGGGTCCGTCCGGGATCCACCCGGACGGCCCCGCCGTCGTCGTGGGGGCTCAGCCGGCGAGCACGGCCGTCGCGGCGGCGTCGGCGTCGGCGAGGAAGAGGGCACGTCCGGCCGGATCGGCCCCGGCCTCGGCCGCGATCGCGGTGCCCCACTGCACGCCCGAGAGCTGCAGGCCCAGCACGAACACGTCCGCGTGGACCGTGCCGTCCGCGGCCCGCAGCCGGTACGGGCGGGCCGTGACGTCGAAGCCGGTGGCGGGCACGCGCACACCCTCCTCGTCCTCCCACGTCCCGGCCGCGGCGACGCCGTCCGCCAGCATCTGACGGACCAGCGGGGAGGCGGCGGCCTGCACGCGGTTGGGCGGCATCATCGCCTCCACCAGCCAGGCCCCCTCGACGACGGCGGGCCCCAGCGAGTCCTGCGCTCCCACCTGGGGGCTGTGGGCGGTGAACCCGTGGTCCTCGGCCTCGACCACGGGCGCGGGGCCGGCCCAGGTGAGCAGGCCGGCCCGGTGCACCGCCAGCATCTGCTCGACGCGCCACAGGGGCGGGCCGGAGGCGAGGCCCTCGACCAGCGGCTCGAACCAGCCCTGGACGTCCCGGATGCGGGAGGCCTCGGCGATCCGACCCTCGGCGATCCACGCCTTGATCCGCAGTCGGCCGGCATGGAGCGCGCCGACGGCCATCATGAACGGGGACTCCTCCCCGAGGGCGGCCTCCACGCAGGCCTGCTCCATGAGGTCCGCGACGGCCCGCTGATAGTCCTCATGGGAGGCGAACACGGCGTCCTCGAACGGGGATCCATAGGCCAGGATGTCCAGGAAGCGGCGGCCGGGGGCGTACCGCTGGAGGAGCTCCTCGGCGTGCGCGGAGGTCACGGGGGCGCCGCGGCCGGCCTCCTCGAGCTGGCCGACGAGCTCCCCGAGGAACCGGCGCGCCTCGACGGGGCCGCCGAGGATCTCGGGCTGGGCCCGGACGAGCGTGGCGTAGTAGTGCCGGACCACGTCGCGGTGCAGCAGCGGCCAGAGGTGCTCGGCGAGGTCCAGGGCCCCGTGCCGGGCGGCGAGGGCGTCCACGGCGGCGTCGGAGAGGTAGCTGAGGGTGACGCCGCGGGGCACGAAGGCGTCCACCTCGGCCTTGGGCAGGTACGGGATGCCGCGGCGGGACATCAGGTGCAGGCGCGGCTCGTCCCCCGACGGCTCGTACCGCAGGGCCCGGCCGGGTCCGTCGCCGGTGCGGCGGTACACCCCGCCCCGGCCCTGGGTGAGCTGGGCCAGCAGGTCGAACGCGTTCAGGCCCATGCCCCGCACGAGGACGTCCGCCCCGGCCTCCACGGTCTCCCAGTCCACGTCCGAGGGGATCTGCGGGCCCTGGTAGTGCAGCTCGTCCCGGCCCCGCGCGGCGGCGGCCATCCGGTTCTGGCCGGGGCTGAGCTCCGCCGGCTGATGGCCCAGGCAGAGCACGACGGCGTCCGCGTCGAGCGCGGCGACCGCGCCGTCGGCGTCCCGCAGCTCCAGGCGGGCACCGCCGTCGGGCCGGGGGTGCAGGGCGGTGGCCTCGACGCGGTGCTCGACGACCTCGACGACCTCGGGGCGGGCGCGCAGCCCCGCGACGACGTCCTTGTACAGGTGCCGGAGGTAGCGCCCGTAGACCGCTCGGGCCGGGTACTGGTGGCGGCGCACGCCGAGGCTGGCCTCCGGGTGCACGCGACGCCACTGGTCGAAGGTCTGCGCGGCGGTGGAGGGGCGCAGACCGGGGTTGTCGGCGGCGCACGCGGTCGGGAAGAACGCGGGGGTGTTCATGAGGTACAGCTCGGACTGGTCCGTGCGCCACACCCGCCCTGGCCCGGGCGGATAGGGGTCCACGACGTCGATGCGCAGCCGCCGGGGGTGTGCGTCCGGGGCCGCGCCCTCGAGTCGGGCGAGGATCCGCTCCAGCAGCATGACGCCGCGGGGGCCGGCTCCCACCACTGCGAGGCGGCGATCGGCCACCAGGGGCTGGGACATGGGGCCTCCACTCTCCTCGGGATCGTTTTCACGCCTGCGGCGCGCGTATTCCACACAATATCGGTGGCCGTCAAGAGTCGCGGACCGCTTGCGCCACACTCCCACCGATCCCCCAGGATCCACAGCAGGCCCGGACGAAGAATCCGCGGAATCATGCGGATCGCGTCGAGATTCTGGGAGAAGTCTGGGAATTGGGAATCTGGGGGGCCGATGGTTGACGCCACTCGGGCCCATGGGGAATTGTGAATGAGCGTAAGGCAACAAAACACCGATTCAGAAGGAGAATTCCTCATGGACCGCAACGCTCTCGACCAGCTGCAGAACTCCACCGTCTTCGCCACCGACGGCGACAAGATCGGCTCCGTCGGTCAGGTCTACCTCGACGACGTCACCAACGAGCCCACCTTCGTCACGGTGAAGACCGGCCTGTTCGGCGCCCGCGAGACCTTCGTTCCGCTGCAGCAGGCCCAGACCACCGCCGACGGCATCACGGTGCCCTTCGAGAAGTCCTTCGTGAAGGACGCCCCGAACGTGGACGCGGACGGCTCGCTGACCCCCGAGGAGGAGCAGCGCATCTACGAGTACTACTCCATGGAGTACTCCGCCGCGGATCACGACGGCGACGTGCGTCGTGACGACGTGCGCACCGACGCCGGCGCCGCCGGCGTGGCCGGCACCGCGGGTGTGGCCGGCGTGGCCGACCGCCGCGACGAGGCCGTCGTGGACGGCGACCGCCGCGACGTGACCGACCGTGACCGCCGCGACGTGACCGACGCCGACTCCGTCGTCGTCAAGGACGAGCACCTGAACGTCGGCACCGAGCGCCGCGCCTCCGGCCGCGTCCGTCTGCGCAAGCAGGCCTACACCACCACCGAGACCGTCGAGGTGCCCGTCACCCGCGAGGAGGTCGTGGTGGAGCGCGAGTCCGTCGACCCGAACTCCGCCGAGGCCCGCACCGCCGGCCGCGACGGGGACGTCGAGGTGACCACCTACGAGGAGACCCCGGTCGTCGACAAGACCGTGGACGCCGAGAAGGTCTCCCTGGGCAAGCGCCAGGTGCAGGACACCGAGACGGTGACCGAGGAGGTCCGCCACGAGGACGTCAAGGTCGACGGCGACGCCACCGATCGCGACCTCGACGGCCGCAAGGACCGCAAGGACCGTATCTGATCTGAACGGACGCGTCGGCCTCAGGCCGGACGGCTGACAGATCACGCGGGGCCCCGGATCCATGGATCCGGGGCCCCGCTCGTGCGCGGTGGGGATCCCGCCCGTGAGCACGGCGTTCCTTTGCCCTGCCCTGGCTCGGCGCGCTAAGCTGGACCGGTCTGACCGCGCGTCGCCCCGTGCGAGGCGCGCCGGATGGAGGAGACGTGCCAGAGCGGCCGAATGGACTTCACTGCTAATGAAGGGCTCGACGAAAGTTGGGCCGGGGGTTCAAATCCCCCCGTCTCCGCGAGAAGGCCCCGTGACCCCAGTGGTTACGGGGCCTTTCGCATGTCTGCGCGGATTTTGGCGGATCGCGCATGTTCCACGACTACTCAGGAACGGTCACAACGTACCATATAGTTAGTCACCTGGTAGTCAGATCGTCACCCGGAGGGAAGATGCCCAAGCCCCAGCGCCTGCCGAGAGGCGTGGACCGCCTACCCGGAGGCGGCTACCGCGCCCGCCTCACCGTGGACGGCTACCAACACACAATCGGATCGTTTGCGACGCTCGGTGACGCGCGCGCAGCCCTCGACATCGCCCGTGGAGAGAAGGCCCGAGGGACATTCGTGCCGCCCGCCGTCGCCCGCGCCCGCCTGAAGGCCGAGAAGGAGGCCCGGCGCGCCCAGGCCGCTGCCGACTCCCGCACCGTCCGCGACATGGCCGAGGCGTGGTTGTCCTGGCAGACCGAGCGCGGCCTGAAGCTCGGCAGCGTCTACACCTACCGCCGGCACCTCGAAGCACACTTCTTGCCCACGTTCGGGGATCGCCCCGTGGGCGAGGTGACCGCCCTCGACCTGAATGCATGGCTCGACGCGCTCGAAGAGTCCAAGGGCCACGCTGGAGCCGCCCAGATTCACCGCGTGGTCGCGGCGCTGTTCAAGTGGGCCACCGGAGACGCCGCCGAACTGCCCCGCACGTTCACGCCGTGGTTGCTGACCTCGCCCGTCCCTCCCCTGGCCGCGCGCCGTCTGCGCCGTCCGAACCTGCCCCAGCGCAACCGGGAGACGTTGACGGACGCCGAGCTGTCCGCCCTGGCCGACCTGATGCCCGAGGCGGACCGGCTGGCCGTGCTGCTGTCCGGGTGGTGCGCCCTGCGAATCGGGGAAGTCCTCGCCCTGCGCCGCCGTCACGTCACCACGGACCCGGACGGGACCACATGGGTCCGCGTCGAATCCCAGGTTCAGGCGCGCGGGTCGGGCGTCCGCGAAGAGTCCCCCAAGTCGGACGCCGGACGGCGCGAGGTGCCCGTGCCCCCAGTGATCGCGGGCGACCTGGCCGCTCATCTAGACGCGCACGCCGCCCCTGGGCCGGACGGGCTGCTGTTCCCTCGCGTGGGCGGAGGGAACGGCCTGAACAATCCCAACACCGTGCGCAAGCGGTTCAACGCCGCGTTGAAGGCTCTCAACGCTCATCGGGCCGAGGCCGGGGAGAGTCCCGTGGAGAACTTCACGTGGCACGGCCTCCGGCACACCGCCCTCACCCGGCTAGGCCAAGCCGGAGCCACCACGGCGGAGCTGAAGGCATACGCCGGCCACTCCGATGGGAAGTCCGTAGAGGTGTACCAGCACGCCGAACGCCGCCGCCTGGCTAGCTTGACGCGGAACATGTAGGTCACGATCGCATAACGGCGCGTCACTCGTGTTGTCCCACGACGCGAATGGTGTATAATGAAGCCTACCAATTGAATGCTGAGTTGCAGCACCTACGGACGCACACCGCGAAGGATAGGGGACTCGGCTCACGCAACAGACGGGGATGGCGCGATGCCAAACCGTCTGGGACCGTGAGACGAAGAACCGAAGGGCGTACGCAAGGGCAGCGGCAAGAACCGCGATGGGGATGCCGAGCACACGAACCGTGAAGACCACGGGGAGTGACGCTCGGCATTCGTGTTTCTAGGAGCAAGACCAGTGGACTCCACCACTCCGGTCGGACTCACCATCGCTGAGTTCGCAAATGCCATCGCAGCCTCCCCCGCCACCGTCCGCCGGATGATCGCCCGCGGAGACCTGCACGCTTACCGCTACGGCCCCCGCATCATCCGCATCCCGCACGCGGAGCTGGAGCGCATCGCCCGGCCCGTGACCTCCCTCGCCGAGATGCGAGGCGGTGGTGCACAGTGAGTGCCGCCGTCGATCTTCAGGCCCGCGTCACGCGCGGGAATGGCTGTCAAGGGCCATTGAGTTCTG